>JALVUT010000168.1 GCA_027035445.1 Thermococcus sp. | reverse complement strand
AGGGGAGACCGCTTCGAAAGGCAGAGATGGGAGAGCGAGAGCAGGCAGAACCCCTTGGAGGCAAAACTCGTTAGGGAAGCCGTTGAGAAGTTACTGAAGATGGGCGTTAAGCCCCAGTGGATCGGTGTTATAACCCCCTACGACGACCAGAGAAACCTCATAAGTTCACTCATCCCCGAGGGGGTTGAGGTGAAAACCGTTGACGGTTATCAGGGGAGGGAAAAAGAGGTTATTATCCTCTCCTTCGTCCGCTCAAACAATAGAGGTGAACTGGGCTTTTTAAAGGATCTGAGGCGTCTGAACGTCTCACTAACAAGGGCCAGGAGGAAGCTCATGGCCGTCGGGGACTCCTCGACTCTGAGCGTTCACCCGACTTACAGGCGGTTCATCGAGTTCGTGAGGAAGGAGGGGACTTTTATAGACGTAGGAGCCTGGAATGAGAAGCGTTAAAACCATCTGGTGAGGGGTATACACGGGGGAGAGCATGGGAAAGGCGATTACGATATTGATCCACAGACCTCCCGATTGCGGCAATATGCATGAATTACGGGGAGGAATTGATAACATACGACTCGATCGCAGGGATCTCGAGGCTCAAACTGATTCTGCTTAAGCGTTAAGGTTTAAATACCCATTACCAACCCCCCATCATGTTCCTCTACACAAAGAACTTCGATGAGCAGAAGGAAAAGGCGATGGAAGGTTTAAGAAAAGCCCTTGCCGAGGATAAGGTAGACCGCGATATAGTCCCCCTGCTTGAGAAAATAAATTCCCTGCCCTGTTACTTCACAACATCCTCCTGCTCGGGCAGGATCTCGGTCATGGAGATGCCGTACTTCGGGGACAAACTCAATTCGGTCTGGCTAGGCAAGTGGCACAGGGAGGTTGCCCCTGAAGAGGTTGTGGAGGCTGTCAGGAGGCACAGCTCCGGTCAGCTCTGGTTCCTTGTGAGAAGCCCACTCCTTCACGTTGCTGCCAGAACCATGGAGGACGCTGTTGAGCTGCTCAACCTTGCCATCGGCCTGGGCTTCAAGTACTCAAACATCAAAAGCGTCAGCCACAGGAAGCTCCTCGTGGAGATTCGCTCCACAGAGAGGATGGACGTCCCCCTCGGCGAGAACGGGGAACTCTGGGTGGACGGGAGTCACATGGAGAGAATCGTTGGAATTGCCAACGCGCAGGTGAGACGCTTCAAGGGCAAGCTGAAGAGGCTGGAGAAGGTATTGGAGGACTATGGGGCTAATCACCTCCAAAGGTCACTTTGACCCCCGCCTCTAGTAGACCTCTCCACACCGGTCTGCTTGTCTCCGCCTTTACAGTTCACTTCCATTTTCATCGTAGAGCCTGAAGTGGAGTGTGATCATGTTTATGGGCCTGAGGATAAGGACGGTGTTGTTCCCGACGTTGGTTATTATAACTGTGACTTTGAACCACCCAAAAGCGCAATCCGGGGCCTTGAGCTCGAGGGAGAGGTTCCCGAGGGGGAAAGCGTCTTCTGGAAAAGTTATCCTACCGCTGCTTGAAGAAGTTGCCATGGTGCTGGTGCTTGTAGTACTCGGGGTTGTGGAGGTGGTCTTTTCCCCAATACAGCCCGAGGAAAGTATGATTAGGAGCAGGCTAAAAACCATTAGGCTTTTTCTCAGAGTGGGGCCCATTTAGTCTCACCTAATAATGATGAACCCCGTCTGAATGCTTTCCGTCTCTGAAGGAATACCCAACCACAACCAGCTTTCCGTTGAGTTTGGTCTCTGTAGACCTCAGGTAGTACCACTCGCCGGGTATCCACACGGTGGCAAACACTGCCCTGTCGCTTATGGTTAGTGCGGCCATGCTCCCGGGAACGCCTTTAACGCTTCCCTTAAACACGTGAATGGGCCTGTCTGTGGCTTTCGGAGCCAGGGTTCTGGCATCGGGGGTTAAAACCAGCTCAAACTTTTTCCCCGTATTTCAAGGGGTACGGATCCGGTTTTGGCATTCGTAAGAAGGCTCTCCATATCGACGGCGTAGAGGGAATATTCCTTTAGCCCCTTTTTAATGGCCTGGAAGCTCCTATCGGATGCTAGACCGGGTATTCCTGAGGAGTTCACTGTAAGCGGATATATGCCATTATGCCGTTGGGGGTTACTGGAGTTCATACTAAGAACTGTGGAGGCCATAAGAAGTGTCACAAAGGCCAACACTATAACTGTCTTTTTCAGCATCTCCCTCACGCCTCTTGTAAGATAGTCATATAATTCTTAGTCATTATGATATATTAACTTTTTGACATTGAACTACTAGAAATACTTAGTGTTTATTTCGTTTAAATTCTCATAAACGGCCTCGCTCTCCTCCATGATGTCACCATTTTGGGATCCGCTCAAAACTTTAAAAGAGCATCTGCCTTCGAGAAAAGGGTATGACATCCAGACCAGAGACAAACCGTGGAAGAAGAGATTAAAAGGCTAAAAAGTTAGAGACTTCAGTCAAGGTCGCTGCTGAAGTCCTCAGTGCCACCGCCTTTGCCGCCCTCCTTCTCCTTCTCGAGCTTGCTCGCTGCGATGACGTCGTCTATTCTGAGGATCATTACTGCGGCCTCGCTGGCACTCTTGATAGCCTGCTTTGTAACCCTAAGCGGGGCAATAACACCACGCTCCATCATATCCGCAGGCTCACCCTCAAAG
>JALVUT010000167.1 GCA_027035445.1 Thermococcus sp. | reverse complement strand
AGCGTTGCTATTGCTATCAGGACGAGGTAGACGTTGATCCCCATCATCCGAAGATCACCTTCAGGAATTTCTCAAAGGGTACTGTTATTGCAGAAGAGGCGTTCTTCACATGCTCCTCCTCGGTTTCCGCATGGAGAACCCCATCCTGAACCCATATCCAGTGTATGAAGTAGTTGTCCCCGTCCACATCGAGGGTTATCGTTCCAGGCGTCAGTGTTATTGAGTTCGCAAGTGCGAGCTTTCCGGCGTCGGTGTTCAGGATGGTTTTGCAGTGCACGATGCCAGGCCTTATTGGCCGCCTTGGATGGAGCACCCTGTACGCCACATCGAGGTTGGCCATTATCATTGCCCACAGGAAATATGGAAGGTACGCTGCTGCATAGGCGATCTTCCTGGGGTGAAGGTTCATCAGGCCGCCGCTTGTGAAGATTTCATATGAGAACGCCCCCACTATCAGCGACAGCAACAAACCGAACCCAAGCTCCTGCGGGTTAAGACTGGCCGTTAGAAACAGCCATATTATGAACAGCACGATCACAGTGTACAGATACCTACTTACTCTGCTTGCCTCTCCCATTGATCAACCCTCCAGTTGAGTTTCAGCTCGGAGCTAGCGGTAGCTACAGATGACTTTTAAACAATTGTTTATAAACGTTTCCGGGAAAACTCTTGGTTTAGAACTCTTGGTTAAGATAGTGGCCCCAAAAATGTCCCATTTTGCAGAAAGGAGTTCCTTAGAGCCAACGAATGGTCAGACCCCACGATTCATCTCTCCTAAAAGAGGGTATCAAAGAAAGAGAGCGAGTTCAGTAAATTGAAATCCTCTTAACGCCCTCAAGCTTGGAGAGTTCGTTGATCAGATCCCCTGCGACTGGTCTTTCCGTGATTATCGTCAAGGTCGCCTCCGGATAAAGCTCGGGGTCTTCAGCAACCACCTGAACTATATTGATGTCTCTCTCGGCTATTTTCTGTGCGATCTTGGCAAGGATGCCTATGGCACGTGGTTCAGGCTCTATCTCAATAACGCCATAACCCACATGTCTTCCGACGTACTTCATGTGCACCGTTGGCTCAAGGTTCATGTATATGTCCCTGAGCTCCGAGATCTTCAGTATCATACCGACGGTCTCCTTTACGACACGCCTGTCAACATCGAGAGCCTTGGCTATCTTGGTGTAGGGAACCTCGATGTCACCGGCTTTAATCTTCATGTCGTCCGAGACCCTGAGACCGTATTTCAGGAGTGTCTTTGCGATCTGCTTTCTCACGGGATATTCATCAAAGTAATGTTCCACCTTTCCCCACATCTCCACCACCCATACTAGTCCATCACTAGACTCTTCAATTCAATGATATTAAAATGTTTCCATGCCAGCATGCCCACACTGGCTAAAACTTTAAAAATTTTTGGGAGCCTCGGACATCAGCAACCATCCATGGACGGATATCTTAGCCATCACCGAATTTTTAAACACCCACTGGTACCGTATAAACATGGCAAGAGTCAGGTTACTCCATTCCACATTCGAGGAGGTCGATGACAGAATCAGGCTGATATGGAGGGAGACTCTCTACGCCGACTTTGAGAAGCGCGAGCTTGAGCGGGCCATTTGGAGAAAATTTCGGGTAATTCCCTCCATATCCGTTGAGGAAGGGGCCCTTACTGTAGAGACAGACTATGGGAAGGTTGAGAACTTCATCGCCCTCTACCTTCAGAGCAACCTTGGGAACCGCCTAAGGAACAGGTATACTGAAAGGCCCACCACATACATACATGAGGGTACCGAGGTTCCACTCCTCGGATATAATGCGTTTGGACTTATTGATAGGGGCACCAATCTCATCCAGGTACGCGGTGCCACCGGCTGCAACCTCTCGTGTGTCTTCTGCTCTGTCGACGAGGGTCCGTACTCTAGGACGAGAAAGCTTGACTACGTCGTTGACATTGATTATCTCATGGAATGGTTTAACGAAGTTTCAAAGGTCAAGGGGAAGGGTCTTGAGGCCCACCTCGATGGACAGGGAGAACCGCTCCTTTATCCCTTTCGCGTAGAGCTGGTCCAGGCCCTCCGAGAGCATCCCAACGTCTCGGTCATTTCCATGCAGAGCAACGGGGTTCTCCTAACGGACAGGCTAGTTGAAGAACTCGCGGAGGCAGGTCTGGACAGGGTGAACCTCTCCATTCACTCACTTGAACCGAAAAAGGCCAGAATGCTGATGGGGATGAAAAGCTACGACCTTGAGCACGTCCTGGACATGACCGAGGCCCTGGTAAATGCGGGGATAGACGTCCTGATTGCACCGGTCATAATATTCGGGATAAACGATGACGAGGCCGAGAATTTCGTAGAGTTCGCAAGGCGGATGGGGGCCGGAAGACGCTGGCCGGCCCTCGGCTTCCAGAACTACGTACCCTACAAGTTTGGAAGGAACCCCACAATAGCTCACATAGTCCCTTTCAGGGAGTTCTATACCTGGCTCCGCTCGCTGGAGGAAAAAACGGGAATGAAGCCCCTCGTCCTTAAGCCGAAACACTTCGGCATGGAGAAAAGGGAGTTCATCCCCCTGTCCTTCAGGCCCGGAGAAACCGTGAAAGCCGAGGTAGTTCTTCCGGGCAGGATAAAGGGCGAAATGCTGGCCAAGGCCCGTAACAGGCTGATAGAGGTGATTAA
>JALVUT010000166.1 GCA_027035445.1 Thermococcus sp. | reverse complement strand
TGAAAGGAGCCTGTGCGTTGAGCCTTTTTGGAACCTCAGGCATCGAGAGCTCGTAGGTCCTCTTCAGTTCTTCTTCCTCCTCCGGGTTCTTGGCCTTCTCGAGGCCGAAGTATATCCTCTCAACCTTGTCGAACTCGTCGTAGAGGTTGAGCAGTCCGAGGCCGAGGTCTATCTTGAGCTCCTTGTTGGGCCTCGCCTTCGCGTAGATGAAGCGGATTATTCCTGGCTCAAGAACCTCGTAGAGGTCGCTCAGAAGGATAACGTTGCCTTTGCTCCCACTCATCTTGCCCTTCTGGCCTTTGATTCCCACGAACTCGTACATGAGGTCTATCGGCGACGGCCAGCCGAAGACTCTCTCCACTATCTCCCGTCCGGTGTCGTAGGAGCCGCCGGCCGCCAAGTGGTCCTTTCCAGCCGGCTCGAAGTCGACCTTGAAGTGTGCCCAGCGCATCGGCCAGTCAACGCGCCACCTCAGTTTTACGTTGCCCTCACGGATGTCGGTCTCGCCCTCCCTGCCGCAGTGGGGGCATCTATAAGCGACCTTCCACTCACCGTCCCAAGAGAGGAATCTCGCCTCCTTCCTGCAGTGCGGGCAGTAGACCATGACGGGCTGCCAGTCCTCCTCGAGGGGCGGCTGCTTGGCTCTCTCGCGGTACTTGTCCAGGATGGCCTTTACCTCGCCCCTTTTTTCGAGGGCAAGTCTCACCTCCTCCGCATACTCACCGCCCTTGTAGAGTTCGTATGCGTGGAGAAAGTCCACCTCAATGCCGAGCCTCCTAACTTCCCCCTCAAAGAGGGCCATGAAATGCTCGGCGTAGCTGTCATGGCAGCCCCAGGGGTCCGGAACCTCGCGGACGGGTCGGGTAAGGTGTCTCCCCCATTCCGCCGGGACATTCTTCGGAACCTTCCTAAACCTATCGTAGTCGTCCCACATGTGGATGTGCCTCACCCGCTTCCCCCTGTCGCGAAGGGCGTGACCGATGATGTAAGCGGTAAAGACCTCCCTAAAATTGCCTATGTGAACGTAACCGCTCGGAGTTATCCCACTCTCGACGACGTACTCCTCCTTATTGCCCCTTTCCCTGATTATTTTCTCAGCCATGTGATCTGCCCAGTGAGCCATCTCTACCACCGCGCTTAGCTCTGCCCAGGCCCTTTTAAGCTTAAGCTCGGCCATTGATAACTATGAAGAAATGGAAAAATTTATAAGCATCTGCAGTAAAAACTACGCCAAAGCGTAAGGAGGTCTCCCTATGGAGGTTGAACTGGAGAAGATGCAGGCCTTCTTTCCCGCCTCGCTTGAGGTACAGGAGGAGCTCTTAGAGGCGGGTTTCAAAGTCCCCTACGACAGGGAGAGTGGAAGGAAAACACCGGTTCCGGTTGTGGTAAGCTCAAGAGAAGAGAGAAGGCTGAGAAGGAACAGGCTTCTCAAAGCGAAGGACTTTGAAAGCGACGGAAAGTTCGCACTGGTGCCTGGGGAGAGGGCCATCATGGAGATTGAGCCGACTGAGAAGGGCTTTCTGATACTGAGGCTGAAGCCCCTAGAATACCACCTCGAGGAGATGGGCTTCGTCTCGGTTCCGCCGAGGATATGGGGCACCTGGGCAAGCTTTTCAATACCGTTCTCGTTCTACGAAACGCTGGAGGACTTTCTGGACGAGTTCAGGAGGGACGAGACGGACGGACTCTACCTCGCTTCTAGGGGCTCCGGGAGGAGGATAGAGGTCTACGCCTACAAGGGAAGAGCCAGAAAAGACCTCGGGATCCCCGTCTTCGGCTACGCCCTCGGCCTGCACAGACTTACGCTTGCTGAGGAATACCTCCACGAGAAGGCAGGGGAGATCCGCTACCTTAAGCTCGGCCTCAGGAAGAGGAAGGAGACAAAAGCCGGCCTGAAGGTTGGCGTCGTCTGGGAGGACGGGAAGCCGAGCGAGGTAACGCTGAAGCTCTCGACCACCGAGCCAAGGGTGAAGATACAGGGGCTCTACGGGGAGCTCCTCGGGAAATCGCGCGGAGAACTCACGAGAACCAACGACTGGTACATCGTCGCCCACGCGGAGGACTTCGTAAACGCGCTCCATAAGGTGATGACCACGTTCGGGTGAAGGTATATTAACCCCAACCCCCTCTTTCATTTTTGGTGAAATCGATGCTTGGGTGGCTCCCATATGTAGGGGTTGCGGCGCTCTTCATTCTGGCCGCGATAGCTCTCACTAAGAGGATGGGCGAAGAGTGGGCATGGGTGAACAGAAAGATAATCCACTTCAGCATAGCTCCCGCGGTTCTGATGTTCTACTACGAACTTATCCCAACATGGATTTTCAGCGGGGCAGCGTTCGCATTCGGGGCCTTCCAGCTCTGGCCCCATCTGAGGAGGAAGGAACTGAGGTGGTACCAGATAGAGCACAACTACGGCGAGGTCTTCTTCGCGTTCTCTGCCTCGGCCATTCCACTGATGCTCTCACAGGAATACGCCACCGCCCTTTTGCTCGCGATGGCGGTGAGCGACGGGGTTACCGGCATAATACGGCATTACTACTTCAGGTGGCATGGCTTCAATGTGAAACTCAAGAAGCACTGGACGGGGAGCTTGGGCTACCTAATAACGACGGCGATAATAGGGCTTTATCTCCTAGATGGGGGGCCAATAGAAAGAATAGGATGGGCAACTGTTCT
>JALVUT010000165.1 GCA_027035445.1 Thermococcus sp. | reverse complement strand
TAGGTGGCACCCATGACGTCCGCTCCGAGCTTGC
Organism: Thermococcus sp.; assembly: GCA_027035445.1. Next base: position 2,647 of record JALVUT010000165.1, on the reverse strand, counting down.
TCTGACTTACCTGGAGGAAGTGGTAAACCTCGCTGTCCTTTGGAAGGAAGAGCTTGACGTCATGAGTTCCATTGAAGTTCAGGAAGGTATAGGTGGCCGGAGCAAGCAGGAGGAGGAATACCAGGATAACGACTTTGGCGTGTTTGACCGAGCACTCGACTGTTCTGCTTCTCCTGTGGATGTTCCTTCCGGTGACGTGCCTGATGTGTCTCGGCCACCAGAATATCTGCCTGTCACCTATGAGGACGGTTATGGCTGGGATTAGGGTTAGACTCGCTGCAAAGACCAATACAACTGCTATTGGGGCTATTATCCCCATCTGTTTGAATATCGGGAACTCCCATGCGAGTATAAAGCTAGCAAACGCTATGACATCTGAAAGTGTGCTCGCGAGCACTGCATCCTTTGCCCTCTTTAGAGCCTCACTTGCGGCCTTGCTGTGGTTGTAGCCTTCGGCAAGGTATTCCCTGAACCTGTGCAGGTAGTACGTGGAATAATCTATACCGAGACCCAGGGCGGTCGTCACCGTTATCATCTGTGCCCAGCTCCCGACGTTGATGATGTCTCCCTTTGCGAGCAGATAGAGGATTCCAAGGGCGGTGAGTGTCGCGGTGGCAACACCGGTGAATGGAAGGAGTGTTGCAAGGATGGCGGCCCCCAGTATTATAAAGAGTACTATAAGGGCGCCTATAAAGCTAAATTTAGTAGTCTTGGCGTTATCTTCCTTTCCGTAATGTATCATTTCGTAGGTCTGCACTGGGGTTCCACTGATGTAGGCTTTGGTGTGTGGGAAGTACTTTTTCATCTCCTCCAGCAGGATCTCCTTTGCCTTGAAGGTGTTCTCATACTGGAACTTGGTCTGCTTCTCAAGGTTGGTCCCATTGAGGCTCTTCGGGATCATTGTTATTAGCATGGTCGTGTTGTCCGGGCTCTTGAGGATGTCTATGTAACTCTTCGCAAGACTGTAGATTGATGGGTAGATCTGTTCTTCTATCGGCTTAACGTCCGCCCTCGTTATCCCCTCTGGATCCTCCTTGAATTGGAAGGCCACATCAACGAGCTGGGTCACGTTTACACGGAGCCGAACGCCGAGGTTTATCTCTCCAATGATGTTCTCAACTAGCTTAACGGTCTTCTCCCTAACGAGACCCTCAATCCTGGAGTCAGCCATTGGATAGTTCTTTGCAACTGCAAGCGTTATCTCCCTCAGGGTCTCCCTGATGTCCCCCGGAGCCTTAATGCTGGCGAGCTTCTCGTTAATTCCCTGCTCGAAGAGGCTGTAGGCTATACCCCTGGGGCTCTTACCGGCGTAGAGCTCGTTCACGACTTTTCCCATGTCTATCGGAGTCTTTCCTGCCAAGCTGATGATTATCCCTGTGACGGCTTCTTTAACGCCGGTTCCTTTCTCTAGCTGCCAGGGGTTCTTGATGACGGTATCAACAATGATCTCGGCGACCTTTTCGCTGCCAACCTTTTCGATGGTCTTCCCTACCAGAAGTTCCCTTGCAATCGGGGAGACGTTTCCGTTGGAGTCATAAACCTCACTAATAACACTCTCAGGAAGCTTAACGCCCCTTTCCTTTAGCATCCCGATAAGTAGCGAAACCGTCGCTTTCTTCAGGGCTTCAGAGTTCTCAGCAAGAACCCCGATTGCTTTGGGGTCAGCACTTACAACCACCTTGGCTATCGGTTCTGCTAAGGCCTTCTGCTCGGCCGGAAGCTCCTCCTTGAGTGCTCCCGCAAGCACATCAGTCTCCAGCTCCTTTGTTGGGCCGTAACGGAGGAGCACTCCAAGTGTCTCGTTGACGTCCGGCATTCCAGTTAAAGGAGAAGCCGCCATAAGAACCTTGGCAACTCCAATGGTTGCAGTCTCGACGGCAAGCGGCGTCGGGTTCCTTCCAAGGCTTATCGAGACGTTTACAATGCGGGCAAGGGTCTGAGCTGAAATCTCTCCGAAGCCTGGAAGCTCAAAGCTTCTACCGGAACCCTTTATGACAAGTGGAAGGTTTTTAAGGGCCTCACCTGCTATCTCCCCCACGGGTTTAACCGCATTCTTCCCGAGCTGGATGAGCGCGTAGTTGCTTCCAGCCCGTTCGTCGAATGCCAGAACTCCCTGGTAGAAAGCAGAGGAATAAGCCTCGGTAAGATTCCTCTGCGTCGGATCATTGATCCGGGTAAGAACCACTTCCTTTGTAACGTTTGCTAGGAACTCGTCTGTTATAGCACCAGTGCCATAGGTGGAATAAGCCGGGTATGTGGCGTTGTAAACCACATAAACCAACTCAAGGGGAACGTCAAGCTGAGTAGCTATGGTTAGTGCCGTTTCCTGGTCAAGACCCCTTTCGTAGGCCCCCGACTGGAGGAGGGTATCATAGATTCCTATCGTTCCGAGGTAGGTTCGTGCGTAGCTATCGCTCAGGTTGTAGAGCTCAATGTTAAGGGCAGCTATCGTGGAGTTGAGCTTTCTCAACCGCTCACTGGTCAAGGTAAGGTTTTTGTACAGGCCAATGTATGCCCTATCCGTCTCATTGATGGCACCTCTTAGGGCAAGGCTCTGGTTGTAGAGGATGGTAAAGTTGCGTTCCAGAGCAAGGTAGGCCTTTGCAAGCTCAGGAACGGTTTTGTTGAGTATTTTGACCTGGTTGCT
>JALVUT010000164.1 GCA_027035445.1 Thermococcus sp. | reverse complement strand
CTGGAAACGGCACCGAGCGTAATTCTGAGTTTTTCCACCTTACCACCTCTTTAAACAAAACATTTTAAACAATTTTACTTCTGCACGACAAGCTCCGGAAGCTTCAAACCCAGTTCCTTAACTTCGTCCCTTCTCTCCTCAAGCATTCTGTATGCTTTTTCCACCAGATCGGCGTTTTTGTTTGCTATTTCTTCTCCCTTCTTTGAGAACCACTCAAGAATCGTTTCCCTTAAAGTTTCAAGCCTGACCAGTCCTGTGAGGCCTGCAAATGCCCCGACCATTACAGTGTTTGTTATAGGCCTCCCAAGGTATTCCATTGCAAGTTTGGTTGCATTTATTGCAAACACCTTGACTCCAAGCTTCTCCTCTAGTTCTTTCTCTCGCGGATAATTCGCCACAACGAACCCACCTTCCTTGAGACCTGAAACGACGTTTACCGATTCCATAACCGTTGGGTCGAGAACGACAACATAGTCCGGTTCGTATATTTCATCCCTCAGCACGACTGGTCTGTCAGAAATTCTTAGAAACGATGCCACTGCCGTACCTCTCTTTTCAGCGCCAAACGTTGGAAAAGATAGAGTGTAAAAACCTTCCTTGAAAGCAGCCACAGCTAAGACATCAGCAGATGTTACTACACCCTGTCCACCTCTACCGTGGAATCTTACCTCCAGTAGAATAAAAATCCCCCCAATCCTTTGCGACAAAAGTCGTGGAGCTGTTTAATAAATTTTGTCATTGTTTATTGTGATGTGTTTGCGATAGAATGCCATGACTAAGGTTTAAATACTTGCTTATCCAATGCCTGAACCAGTCGAGAGTGACGAGAGTGGTATGGTGAGTGAGGAGTTTACTCTTACGGAGCTTGCAGAAATTCTTGTGATGATAAGGAAAAAGCTACTGAAAGTTTTTGCTATAGTTCTGGTAGTGTGGTTCATCAGCTTTGCCTTTATTGCAGACCCGCTGGTGTTAAAGATAAAGCATGATTTACTACCAAAAGGGGCTGAACTGATATACAGAACTCCTCTTGAAGGTTTTATGTTAAAAATGAAGATATCTCTCGCACTCGGTGTAGTTGCTGCTATACCCTACATTCTTTACATAGCTTACAGAACTCTTAAAGAGAGAACAGACATACTGAAAAATTTTGAGTTTACAAAAGGGCAATCTGTGAAGTACGGCATAGCATCAGTGCTGCTCTTCATTGCCGGAGTCGCTTACGGATACATAATCATGCTACCGATTTTCATGAAGTTTCTTTTCAGTATGGCTCAGAGCGAGGGCGTCCTCTCTTACTACACCATATCGGACTTCGTCATGTTCGTCGTGAAAATGCTGCTCGTTTTCGGGCTTGTTTTTCAGATGCCATTGGTTATGATTTTGCTCGTTGGAAACGAAATCGTAAAGTATTCAACAGTAAAGTACTACTGGAGGCATGTGGTCGTTGCGATATTCACAATTGCTGCTATAATAACACCACCGGATGTTTTAACACAGCTGATGGTTGCTGGACCGATGATAACATTTTTTGGCATCAGTCTGGCCATAACCAAAATCGTTTACAGGAATAAAATAAAGCAGGAAATGGAATTGGAGAAGAAAACCGTAAAAGTTGCTGAAATCCACGGGTAAATCGTAGAGTTTTCGCACAGCCAACAGTTAAAAGAAAATAGTAAAAAGCAAAGGCTGGTAACATGCTGGTTCTTGCAGGAACCGGAGTTCACGACGCAAGGGACATATCGCTGAAAGCTTTAGAGGTGGTTGCTGAGGCTGATTCTGTTTACGTCGAAATGTACACATCCATTCCCGCTTCAAGCCTGCGAGAGATCGAAGAGGTCGTGGGAAGGAAGGTAAAGGTTCTCGAAAGGAGTGATCTGGAGGAGAACTCCCGCAAAATAATAGAGGAGGCGAGAAGGAAAAAAGTGGTAATTCTCGTACCGGGAGATCCGATGGTGGCAACAACTCACTCCGCTCTGAGGCTCGAAGCTGAAAAAGCTGGAGTTGAAACTGAGGTCGTGCACGGGTCGAGCATTTCTTCTGCAGTCTGCACTACGGGGTTGCAGTTTTACAGGTTTGGAAAAACTGCTACTGTCAGCTATCCTGCCGGCTCGAGAGTTTCCACGTATCCGGTTGACGTTGTCAGGCAAAACTGGAGTATAAATGCACACACACTGCTCCTCCTGGATTTAAATCCCAGACCTATGCGGGTTGGCGAAGCCGTTGACCTGCTGTTTCAGGCGGGAATGGAGAACTGGTTTGGCGTTGCCATCGCTGATGTAGGCGGGAAAAACGAAATGATGTGTGACAGGCTTGACAGGCTCAGGAGCTTTGAAAGTGAGGGTCTGCACTCTCTCATAATCCTCGCCAGAACACTGCACTTCATGGAGTTCGAGTGTTTGAAGGTGTTTGCAAGCGCCCCGGACGAGCTTGAAGAATTAGTGGAGTGAAAACCAGAAAGACTCAGAACTCAATACCCTCATCACAGCGTTAAAGCTCAGAGGGGTCCTTTCATCATCGTCCGATTTACTCTTTCTGCAAAACTAAATTAAACTGTCGGTCGATAGTTTTTTAATCGACAATCGGAACTATGGTCATGAGTAAGGTCGTGCTCTCGTATTCCGGAGGTCTGGACACAACCGTATGCATTCCTTTACTCAGAGAAAAATACGGTTTTGAAGAGGTAATTAC
>JALVUT010000163.1 GCA_027035445.1 Thermococcus sp. | reverse complement strand
CTCACTGACCAGCGTTTTTCCGCTCGCCGTGGGGATCGCCAGGACTAAGTTGCGCCCCTCAAGCACCCCGCTGGTCAGGGCATCGGCCTGCGGCGGGTACAGTTCCTCTATCCCTCTGTCAAGGATGGCCCTCTTTATCCGTTCATCAACAGGAAGTTCGTCAACCCTCATCCTCCACCGCAAGACTTATTGGGGCCGCGGTTAAATACCTTTGGGATGCCTATGGAGGTTCCGTTCATCATCTTCAGGGTCATGAAAAAAGGGGAGAGCATACGAAGGCTGGCGATAGACTCGTATTTTACCGAGTTCCTCTCGATTGAACCGAGGAAGGTGGTCCTTATAAAGGATCCGAACAGGGAGAAGTTCCGCAGTTCTGCCAGGGATCCCCTGCCGGTTCTCCTCCAAAAAGATCCGGACAGGTTATTGAAGGATCTCTTTGAGGGGCTGGAGAGAGCCTCGAGTGATGCCCTAGGGAAGAGGGTTTCACATATAAGGCAGTGGAACATACTCAGGATGATCGGCATCCCGAGCGGCCACAGCAGACACATCGCCATTGACGAGAGGCTGGCTGAAACCGAGAGGGAGAACTCCCTGGGGCTGGCACTCCTCAAGGGGGTTCTCGGGGTGAAGGGCTCTGAGGAGCTAAAGGACATTGAAGTGATCACCGAGGGCACGGCTTATATGAGGCTGTGGCTGGAGAACGGGAGGGTCATGACGGACTCAGGGAAGGATTCCGTATACACCGGCCTGCTCAAAAAAGATCCAAGGTTCAGGACGGCCTTCTACTCGGCCCTTCTCAGACACATCCAGGTGATAAAATAAAGGGGGATGTCAGGGATTTTCATAGAGCCAGCAGGCTACGTAGTGGTTCTTCTCCACCTCGATCAGCGACGGCTCCTTGCCATCGCAGAGGCCGGCCTTGGCCAGGGGGCAGCGTGGGTGGAAGCGGCAGCCCTTTGGTGGATTGATTGGGCTTGGTGGCTCACCCTTGACCTCCATACGCTTCTTTGTCCTCGCCAGCTCTGGATCGGGCACCGGGATTGCCGAGAGGAGCATCTGGGTGTAAGGATGGAGTGGATTTTCGAATATCTTTTTAGAGGGTCCGACTTCAACCAGCTTTCCCAGATACATAACACCCATCCTGTGACTCATGTACTTGACAACGCCGAGGTCGTGGCTGATGAACAGGTAGGAGAAACCGTATTTCTTCTGCAGTCCCTTGAGGGTGTTGAGGATGTTTGCCTGTACTGAGACGTCAAGGGCGGAGGTGGGTTCGTCGAGAACCACGAAGTCCGGTTTAAGGGCGAGGATCTTGGCCAGGGCTATTCTCTGTCTCTGGCCGCCCGAGAATTCGTGTGGATAGCGGTAGAGGTGCATTTCATTGAGCCCGACGCTTTCAAGGAGCCTTATGACGAAGTCCTCCGGATTATCAACGGTTATACCATGAAACTTAACGGGTTCCATTATGGTGTTGAAGACCGTCTGCCTCGGGTCGAGTGACGAGTACGGGTCCTGGAACATTATCTGGGCATGCCTCCTGAACCACATGAGATCCTTACCCTTAAGCTTCGTGACGTCCCTTCCCCCAAATATCATCCTGCCCCCAGTTGGTTTTATTAACCTCAGTATCGTTCTGCCGGTGGTAGTTTTTCCGCAACCGCTCTCGCCGACAAGGCCGAAGGTTTCACCGGGGTATATTTCAAAGCTAACACCGTCGACCGCCTTTACCCATGCAATCGTCCTTAGGAGGCTCCTGACCGGGAAGTACTTTTTCAGGTTTTCAACCTTGAGTACTGGCTCCATAATCCTCACCTCAATACCTGTGGCAGGCCACAAAGTGGTTGGGTTCAATCTCCTTCAGCACGGGCACTGTCTCCCTGCATGCCTGGGTTGCAAACGGACACCTTGGATGGAAGCGACAGCCGGTTGGTGGGGTTATCAGGTTCGGGACCGTCCCAGGAATACTCTCAAGGGTTTCTATTTCACCCAGGGGGTTCGGTACGGCCTTCAAGAGCGCGGCGGTGTATGGGTGTAGCGGGTTGTGGAAAATCTGATCGACCGTTCCAATCTCAACGACCTTGCCGGCGTACATGACGACAACACGCTGGGCGGTTTCAGCAACAACACCAAGGTTGTGGGTTATGAGCAGAACGGTCGCGTTGTACTTTCTCTTGAGCTCGTTGAGCAGATCAAGTATCTGGGCCTGAACCGTGACGTCCAGTGCGGTCGTTGGTTCATCCGCTATGAGAAGGCGGGGGTTGTTGGCTATCCCCGCACCTATAACAACGCGCTGCTTCATCCCTCCGCTCAGCTCGTGGGGGTAATTCTTCACCCTGCTTTCAGGATCGGGGAGCATGACCTCGCGGAGCACATTGATCGCCTTGGCAATCCCCTCTTTAATGTTCTTCACCTTGTCGTGGACTTCCATAGCTTCCCCAACCTGATAGCCAACGGTGTAGAGGGGATCAAGAGAGGAGTGGGGATCCTGGAATATGTAGGCTATCTCGTTTCCCCTTATCTCCCGTATCCCACCTTCTTCAAGCTTGAGGAGGTCAACCGTTGAGCCGTCCTCCCTGTGATAGAGAACCCGTCCGTTTACTATCCTGCCCGGACTCTCTATCAGGCGCGTTACTGCCCTGGAGGTTACGCTCTTCCCACATCCGGTTTCACCAACGAGGGCAAGGGTCTCCCCGCGGTATATGTCAAAGGACACGTCCTCTATCGCCTTAACTATACCCGCATAGGTGTAAAAGTAAACGCTGAGGTTTTTGATCTCAACCAGGGGTTCAGGCATTGCTCTCACCACCCTCAGCTCCCCTCTTCTTCTTTACCTTAAACTCCATGCTGCGCCTCGTTCTTGGGTCGAGGATGTCCCTGAGGCCATCCCCGAGCAGGTTCCATCCGAGAACCACGGTGACTATGACGATACCGGGGAACGCCACGAGCCACCACGCCTGTGGGAAGTATTGGGCACCCTGGTTTATCAGGTTACCCCAGTCGGGTATCGGAGGAACCGCCCCAAGACCCAGGAAGCTCAGGCCTGCCTCGGTAAGAATGACGTTGCCGAAGTCCATGGTTATCATGACCAGTATCGGCCCTATTATGTTGGGCAGTATGTGTCTGAACATTATCGTTCTGGACGGCAGGCCTATCGCCCTGGCCGCCTCCACGTACAGGTTCTCCCTCTCCGTCAGTGTTGAACCGCGCGTTATCCTCGTGTACCCTGGCCACCAGACGATTATAAGGGCGACGAATACCGCCAGTAGCTTTCCAAGATTGTTGACGTCCCTCGGCTGCAGTGCAAACAGTTTGAGAACCAACGTCTGGGCAAAGGCGTGGTAATTCAAAAAGTTCTGTATCCTCCCCGGGAGGACTGCCGAGAGAGCAATGGCCAGTATCAGACCGGGGAATGCCAGGAACATGTCCGTTATACGCATTATTGTCTCATCAACAGCCCCGCCGTGGTATCCAGCAATCAGACCCAGCATTATACCAAACGTCGGACCTATCATGATTATAAAAACATCAAGTACGAGGGCGGTTCTGGCTCCCGCCAGGAGGACGCTCAGGAGATCCCTGCCGAAGAGATCCGAGCCGATTGGATAGTGCACAGTGGTGGTGTAGTGTATCACGTGCCAGTTCTTTACCATGGTAACGTTGAGGAAGACGTTCGATCCCGGTGCGGCCAGTCTTGAAGTGGAGTTGTACATGACCGGGAAAAAGTCGTAGGGCCAGGAGGCGAGGTACGGTCCTACAATACCGAATATTATGTAAGCCACGACTATTACCAGGCCCAGCAGCGCTGGAGGTGATCTGTTGAGGGCGTAGGCCATCAACTTCCATTCCTGGATTTTCGACTGGTTTCTTCTTCTCCAGTCCTTCTTGAACAGGTTTATAAACACTGCCAAACCGTCTATAAGCCTGTCGCTTACACGGTCGAGTATTGACATCTCGTACTCTTCCCTTCCCTCGTACGATTCCTTAGATTCCTTTGTGCCGTCTCCCATTTGAACCACCTCAGAACCTTACCCTTGGATCAACCAGTGCGTAGAGTATATCCGCCACCAAGTTGGCCGTTACGAAGACTATGGCGTACAGGAAGGTAACACCGATTAGCGCTGGGAAGTCCAGGTACATCACCGACTGAAGGGCGTAGAGGCCTATCCCGGGAAGGTTGAATATGGTCTCAGTTATCGGGGTTCCCGCGAGCAGTCCGCCGAACTGCAGGGCTAGGATGGTTATAACGGGAACCAGTGCGTTTTTAAGGACGTGCCTGTAGAGCCTGCTCTTCGGGACGCCTTTTGCCTTGAGGAAGAGTGTGCTGTCCCTGCTGTACGCTTCAAGGAAAGAGTTTCTTGTGAACCTCATCAGAACACCCGCGGCCGCTATTCCAAGTGTGAAACCGGGAAGCCAGTACCTGTGAACCTGCTCCATAAAGTTACCCCAGTTGAGGGTTAGAATTGAATCTATGACGGGTATGTGCGTTATTTGATGGGGCGGAGCAGGCGGTATCCCAGCGAGTGTCGTTAGATTCCAGTGTATGAAAAACACCCAGATGAAGAGGTATGCCATAACGTAAATGGGCGTTGAAATGAAGACCAGGGCCAGAATCCTGAGGATCATATCGGTTATTGAATTGCGCTTGAGTGCGGAGATTATACCCAGGGGAAGGCCTATGAGCACCACGAAGAAGAACGCAAAGAGTGCCAGCTGGAACGTTACTACAAACCGGTTGCCTATGTTTGTAAACACCGGCACCTGATTTAAGGGGTCAAGAAGGCTGTTCGTGAAAAGACCCCTAATGAGGAAAGTGTACTGGTCATACCAGGGTTGATTTAAATGGTACTCCGCTTTTATCAGCTCCACAGCAGCCTGGGTGGCCTTTTCGCCCCCTGCCCATGCCCTCACCGGATTGGCGGGGATGACATAGGCAATTATGAAGACTATGAGCGTGACCCCTATCAGGGTAGGGACAAAGGTAAGACCTCTTCTTACTAAGAACTTTCCCAAGCCCGCCATTCATATCCCCCCTTTGTGTTTTTTTGGTTCTAGCGACAAAGACAGATACAAATTGGTAAAAACATAGAAAAAAGGAAAATCAACCACTTATAACCTTGTAGTTTAGGCTGTCAAACACGACTGCGCTCTGCAGGAAGGGTCCTATGTAGTCATCAGGATCGAGGAAGTCCGGTGCCCATCCAACGATATACACCTGGAAGTCACCACTGCCCGTCTTGGACAGGAGTGTTGGCCAGGATAGTGGCGTTACCGATACTTTGAAACCGAGCTGTCCCCAGCTGTTCTGGAGCAGCGACGCCAGTTGCTGACGCTGGGTGTTCCCGCTGTTGTAGTAGATAGTTATGGTGTACTTCGTCGGGTCTACCCCTGCCTTCTTAAGAAGGTTGAGGGCGTTCTGCAGGTTGTACGTATACTTGGTCATGTTGTACTCGGTGTAGCCAAGCCAGTCAATCGGTATCGGACCATAGTTCGGAACCATGTAGCCGTTGTAGACTGATTTATACACCTGGTGATATGGAACGGCCCAGGCAAGCGCCTGCCTGACGAGCTTGTTGTTCAGGGGCTCTTTCTGTGCGTTGAGGACGATGAAAAGCATGTCGGGGGTAATGAAGGAGTCGATCTTTGACTTGAATCCCTGAAGCTGGAGGTTCTTAACGGCGTTGAGTCTCGTCAGGGGAACGGCAACGATATCGGCAGTGCCCTTCTGGAAGAGGCTTATCCTCGTGTTGGCATCCTTAGACAGTATGTAGATCACCGTCTTGGTTGCCACCAGGTTTGGATTCTTCTTCTCAATCTGGTTCCATATCGTAGCGTTCCAGTAGTGCGGGTTCCTCTGGAGGACCAGATAGCTGTTCTGCTTGGCTTCCTTGATGTAGAATGGGCCGGTGAAAACGCCTATCATGTTGTCCTGCAGCATCTTGTGGATCGGGTCGTTGGAACCCTTCTGAACGTACTTGTCCCATGCGTTAGGCTTCTTACCCCAGTCCGCCGCCTTCATGGCCTCGTCGTACTTGTCGCCGAGCATGTACTTGGCGGGTATCACCATGAGGTACGGGTCGGCCAGTACGCTCAGGATACCTCCGTACGGGTGCGGCAGTACCAGCTTGTAGACGCCAGCGGTCTGCCCGCTGTACCCGAAGAAGCTGAGAAGGGCCTGCATGGACGTTACTTTCTTGGTCTTGCCGTTGAAGTCGGCAATGAGGTTCCCGCTCTTAAGAACCTGCTCGAATTCGCTGTTGGTCATGGCGTAGCTGGCGCTCAGGTTGGTGTACGTGCCTAGCATCCAGCTGACGGAATAGCCACCCCTCAGGACACGCCAGAACTCGAACTCAACGTCGGTAGCGTTGACTGGATAGAGTGCCCCAGTCTTCGGGTCGTAGGCCTTGACGCCACCCCTTATGACGAAGTACCATACGGTCCCGTCCTTGTTGTGGGCCCATGCAACGGCGAGATCCGGCGAGATCTTGGTGGTCTCGTTCTTCCAGTAGGTGACCAGTGAATCACCGACGTTGTGGTAGATCTCCCATCCGAAGGTCTCGTAGTCAAAGGCCGGGTCAAAGGATCTTGGCCATCCAAACGTGGCTATGGATATAACTCCCGGTTTGTTGCTGTAGCTTCCGATGCCGGTGCTGACCGTTGGGGCGTTCTTGTCCTTCATAACGAGGTCCCAGCGGGGGGCAAGAACCGGGTTGTAGTACCAGTTGTGAACCCAGCTCCATGAGACACGGGCGGCTTTGTTGTCACCGAGGATTATCTCGGGGAGCTCCCTGTTGGCCAGGACCTCAAGGGCGTTGTAAAGCCCAGCCCTGATGCTGGGGTCGGTAACCTTCCTTGCAACCTGGATCAATGCATCCATGTCGGGGTCGCGGAGGAACGCCGGGTTTATCTCACCGAACCCCTGTGACTCATTCATAAGCTCCTTTATCGTCGGGGTCTTTGCAGTGTTCTCTTTGTAGGAGACTATTATAACAGGCTTGTTGGGAAGGCTTCCAACCTTAGCACCGCTTCCTTCAGGACCGACCACAACAACGTAGTGCTCGGTCCCGATAACGCGGGCCGCTGAAAGGTGAGTTTCTATATACTTGACTGCCGCGGAGGGCGAGACCGTGGTCGTGGTGCTGGGGCTTGAAGTCGTACTCGAGGTGCTGGACGCAGTCGGGGTGCTAGAACTGGAAGTCGTCTTCGTGGGGGTTGTCGTTGTCGTTCCACCCCCACCGATACAGCCACTGGCAACTACAGCAAGGGCCATAAGGCCCACTAAAAACAGGGCTCCTAAAACATGCTTGTTCATATAACCCCACCCCTAATACTTAATGGGCATTGAAATCTTAGGGGTATCAATAATAAGCATTTCGGTTCAAAGGGCTATGCACGTTCATCAATACCCATCATTTGGATGGGTTGGTCAGGGAGTTCATAACATGGGTAAGGACTTTGGATAATCGCCTGCGAAAAGCTTAAATGAGCGGAAGCCCAAATAAAAACGAAGAAACCTCCGGCGGTGGTAGACATGGTCAGGTCGTATGTTTTGTTAACTGTTGAAATTGGAAAGGTTGAGAGCGTCATAGAGGCGCTCAAACAGATACCTGGCGTCACCAAAGCGGACGCCGTTACCGGCCCGTACGACGCGATCGTTCATATAGAGGCCAACGACCTTGGGGAGCTCACCAGGAAGATACTCCACGATATACACAACATCGATGGTGTTATTGACACGACAACCGCCATAGTCGTCGAAATGGAAGAAGAGTGAGCTACCTCTTTTTCCTCTTGGATTTGGATCTTTTGGCTTTAGCTCTGGTGTTTCTGATCTCTTTGATCTTCTGAGCTATCATCCTGAGGGTCTTGGTTTTGGGGTGTCCGCTCTCCACCCTGAGCATGCCCCTGATGCGGTAACCTTCTTCGAGGCCTGCAAGCCTGGGGTTCAACCTTGCAGGATCCGAGTCCGTGACCCTCATCCCAAGGCTCTCCGCCGCCTCAACGATCTCCGAGAGCGTGGGTTCATTAACAGAGGCCCCCTTACTTATGGCCCGTCCATAACGCCTGCTGAGCCTTGAATCAAGCTCATTGGGCCATATTACGAACTTTCTCATCTCCCTCACCTGAAAGATTTAAAAGCCGGGTGGTTAAAAACCCTTTTGGTGACCACGGTGAATGTGCCCTCATTCGGAACTTATCTGCTCGGAAAGGTCAAAAGGGGGAGTGTGATCCTTGTGGAGTACTCCCCGACATATCAAATGGAACGTTTCTCGTGGGGTTTTCTGCTTCCGATCCTGATGGAGCGTGGTGAGGTCGTCGTTGTAGATTTCTTTGGTGTCGGAGATATTATGTTCAGGAACTACATTCGCGGCATTGGAGGAAGGGAGTATTCAAAGATACTTGAACTTATAAAAAGCCTCAAGATAATCAAGGTAGGACCCGGCGGCTGTAGCTACGGAGGGGTAATAGATGATATCGTTCCAACCTATGACCCTCAGAGTGCCCTCAGGAGTTACTACAGCATGATAAACAAGCTCGTGAACTCACCTATCAAGCCGGACTACATGGTGACGTTCGGTCTGGCCATGTACCTTCACTTCGGAGGAGAGGGCGCAATCAGATCGCTCCTGACTTGGGTGACCACTTTGCCTGTGGAGGACTGGGCATGGGTGCACCTCGTAAACAGGGGAGTGTTATCAGAGGAGAACCTGGCGATCCTTGAGGAGCTCTCCTCAATGGTGTTTCAGCCCTCACACGGCGAGGTCACCGTTAAGAAAGGGGGTGAGGGGCTTGCCGCTGATAGGTGAGGTTGTTCTGCTGATAGATCCGCGGGGAAAACGCTACCTTGTGAGAGTTGAGGAGAGAGAGTTTCACACAGATCTGGGGATTCTAAGGCTTGGAGACCTCCTTGAGAAAGACTACGGTGAAAGCATAATCAGCCACAAGGGAAAGGAGTTCAGGATCCTGCGTCCCAGTGTAAGGGACTACATCGAGAAGATGAAGCGGGGCCCCCAGATAGTTCATCCCAAGGATGCCGGAGTCATCATAGCCTACGCAGGTATATCACCCGGGGATACGGTAATCGAGGCCGGGGTCGGTAGCGGAGCTCTCACCATTTACCTAGCTAACGCGGTTGGCCCCTCCGGACGCGTTGTGAGCTACGAACTGCGCGAGGACTTTGCCAGGATCGCCAGAGGGAACATAGAGGGGATAGGTTTTGATGACAGGGTCACGATAAAGATCAAGGACATATACAAGGGGATCGACGAACGCAACGTTGACCATATAGTCCTTGATCTCCCACAGCCAGAGAACGTCCTCCCCCACGCGGTTGATGCCCTCAAACCGGGGGGATACTTCGTGGCGTACACCCCCTGTGCCAACCAGGTTCACAGGTTCTTTCAGGCATTTCAGGAGTACAGGGGGCAGTTCTACAGACCCCAGGTGGTTGAAGTTCTGGTCAGGGAGCAGGACGTAAAAAGGGAGTGTGTAAGGCCAAAGACAACCATGCTGGCCCATACCGGCTACATAACATTCCTCAGAAGGCTGTAGGCTCTTCATTATGTGTCGCGTACGCCAAGGCACCGAACAGGAGCAGTCCAAGTAACGCCTGCAGTGAGGGATCGCCGGGTACTTTCCCAAGCTGAGAAAAACGGGCATAAAGAAGTGGCCAGAACAGTGCCACTGCCGCCAAGACGAGGGAAATATAATAAACTATGTTCCTCATGACGTTCACCTCCTGATCCTTCTTTGAAAGCGTTTTTTAATTTTCCTCTGGGACCCCGCTTCTCCCTTCACGTTTTGAACCTTTAGTTACCAACATATTTATAAACACCTAAGATTGCAAACCTTCAGATGTCCAAGTTTGTTCTCATGTACGGAGGTGCACATAATGCCATATAAGATCCTAGGCAAGAAGGAGATGGCCATGAACGAGATCTGGTACAGACTTCAGGCGCCCCATGTGGCGAAGAAAGTCAAACCGGGTCAGTTTGTGGTTATAAGGGCCTTTCCCACGGGGGAGAGGATTTCCCTGACCCCAATAAAATGGGATGGCGGTGAGGGATGGATAGAACTCGTCACGTTCGTCCGCGGGAAGACCACCATGAAAATGGCCAACGACCTTAAGCCCGGAGACGAGATACTCAACGTTGCCGGTCCACTCGGAAACCCGGCCCCGATGAAGAAGTTCGGAAAGATCCTCGCGGTGGGACTCATAACCGGAATGGTCGAGGTCTTTCCGATAGCAAAGGCCTGGCAGGAGTTTGGAAATGACGTAACAACACTTCATGTAACGCCCAACCCGATGATCCTCCTTAAGGAGGACTTTGAAGGGGCAGTTTCAAGGCACATCATCGAAGGCTTCGACCTGCAGGAAGGATGGGGAATGAACGAGATCGCTCAGGAGCTGGTCAAAAGGGCGGTTGCCAAGGTTAAGGAACTGTTGGAAAGTGAGCATTTCGACATGGTATTCACAGTCGGCCCCGCAGGTGGGCAGAAGGCCATATTCAACGTCGTAAAAGAGTACGGGATCCCAATGGAATCCGACCTCCACCCCATCATGGTGGACGCGACCGGGATGTGTGGAGCCTGCCGCGTCACCGTTGGCGGTGAGGTCAAGTTCGCCTGCATCGACGGGCCGGGCTTCGATGCGTACAAGGTAGACTGGGACGAACTGGTACACAGAACGGGGTTCTACGCCCCGATGGAGAGGCTGGCCCTTGAACATTACCTCAAGCAGATTCAGGCCGATGGAGGTGACCAGTGATGGCAGTTAGAAGGAAGATCATCAAGGAGCGTGTTCCGACGCCTGAGAGACCCGCTGAGGAGAGGGTTAAGAGCTTCGTTGAGGTTAACCTAGGTTATACTTTTGAGTTGGCCATTAGGGAGGCTGAACGCTGCCTTCAGTGCCCCTACGACTACGCGCCCTGTATAAAAGGCTGTCCCGTTCACATCGACATTCCGGGATTCATAAGCAAGCTCGTCGAGTACCGCGACGACCCAGACAAGGCAGTCAAGGAAGCGTTAAACGTCATCTGGGCCTGTAACTCACTTCCGGCCACCACAGGCCGCGTGTGCCCGCAGGAAGACCAGTGTGAGATGAACTGTGTCATGGGCAAGGTCGGCGACAAGGTCAACATCGGCAAGCTCGAGCGCTTCATCGCCGACTACGCGCGCGAGAAGGGCATAGACGAGGAGCTCCTCTTTGAGATAATCCCGAAGATCGAGAAGAAGGGCCAGCGCGTCGCCATCATAGGAGCCGGTCCGGCAGGTCTTACAGCGGCTGGCGAGCTGGCCAAGCTCGGCTACGACGTCACCATCTACGAGGCACTCCACGAGGCCGGTGGGGTCCTCATGTACGGTATCCCCGAGTTCAGGCTTCCCAAGAGCATCGTCGAGAAGGAGATTGACAAGC
>JALVUT010000162.1 GCA_027035445.1 Thermococcus sp. | reverse complement strand
GGAATTTTTGAAAGAACTTCCCCCTTAAACGTTTCCTCGTCAAAAAGCATGTGGGACACCTGAAAACGCTGAAGAGCTTTTCTTTAAGGAGTTTTCGGAGAAAAGGTTTTATAAGGTGAGGGTGAATCAATAACCAGTACTAATTTTTGGGTCTTTCAGTATTCTGGAACTTCTGAGGAGCGAGTTTATCTCCATTGCATGGTTATGCAACTCATTTACTCTGGCTCTGTTTCTTTGAGAAAGTTCAAATTTAGACAGTATTAATTAAATTACTATAGCTATTTTCATATATACCAATAATAATAGTAAAATTTATAAAGGAGTTTGACCTAAAATTGATTGCAAAAAACATAAGAGGAGGTGATAGCATGGAGGAAGTTAAGGAGATTGTTGTACTTGAGAGGGGTTCGTCTGGATTTGATGAGCCCAACTTCTGTGTGTTTTGCAACCCTGTGAAGGATTGATGTTTCTCTTTCCTTTTGTTTTTTGGGAAAGGCAATCAGAGATAACCATTGGAGGTGATGTCGATGGAAACTCCAAAAAAAGTTTCCAAGTATATACTTGAGATACCCTATGCTATTGGAAACATAAGATACCATATATTATACCACATGTTATATAAGTCTTTAATTGCAATATCCCCCACGATATGGGAAACAATTAATAGTCGAAACTTTGAAAATGTGCCCAAAAAGGTTCTAAGTCAATTAATTGAACTTGGGTTTTTGGTACCTGAGGGCATCGATGAAACTGAAGTGATGAGAACTTTGATTAATCTGCAAAAATATAACCCTGCACATATGGGAATATTTGTGAATTTAACCTCCAGATGCAACCTGGCTTGTCCCTATTGTTACCAAGACTTAAGAAAGAAATTCTCGTCCCAGCAGGATTTGGCTCCAGAGAACTGGAAGAGGATAATGACATTTATTAATAGTAAAAATACCTTAAAGGGCATTAGCATTGCCTTTTTTGGTGGCGAACCACTCCTAAATATTGAAACATTAACATTGGCCCTTAGGGACTTAGAAACTTTAAGGGATTCGGGAGTCAGCTATGATGCATCTATTATAACCAATGGGACTTTGTTCTCTAAAGAAATTGGACAGGAACTTTCGCAGTACTCTGTCACTGTGCAGGTTACATTAGATGGGATGAAAGAATTCCATGATGTAATGCGTCCTTTCCCCAATGGGGAAGGATCTTTTGATAGCATCCTAAAAAATCTGCTTGATAATATTGATGAATTCAGAGGAAGAATTGTGCTAAGGATGAATGTAAACGAGGCCAATAAAGAAAGCGTTAGGTCTCTTTTGATACACCTCCGTGATGAGTATGGACTTCACGAGATGCTAGGCTCAGTAGGATTCGAGTATATCTTCCCAACTCAAACTGCAATTAAAGTGGGTAGCGCTCATATATTAGACAAAGCAAAGTCAGAGATTTTGGTTGAACTATATCATTTTGCAGTTGATTTGGGATATAAAATTGGAAACCCCATGGTTTTTGGCCCATGTATGGCGTCACATGCCTATAGCTTTGCTGTAGATGAAAATTTAAATGTTTATAAATGTCCAGGATTTCTTTATTCAGAACCGGATGGGTATATTGATAAAAGGGGTAAGCTAATTATAACCAGTTCTAGGTGGTACTCGTTAATAAACTTTGAACCTCCATGCGTGACAAAATGCAAATTTGGGCCAACATGCTATGGGGGGTGTAAATGGATGGGTAGTGCCACGAAGTCAAGAATTTCGTGTAATTTGGCATATCTTAAGAACTATGAAACTTTGATAAAGCTATATGTTCAATCAAAATATAAGAAGATATTGGAGGGAAGATAATGAATGTTATCGAGATCAAAGATTTAACAAAAATATACCCTGATAGGACAAAGGCCAATGATACTATCTCCATTAAGGTAAAACGTGGAGAAATTGTAGGAATAGTTGGCCCCAATGGTGCAGGAAAAACAACATTGATACGTCAGTTACTTGGTCTGCTTAAACCGACAGAAGGAGTTATAACGGTTATGGGAAAAGATGTGACAAAAAACCCGATTATTCCGAAAGAATTCATTGGCTACGTGCCACAATACCCACTAACTTTCCCTTCATTGACAATTAGAGAGATCCTTGATTATATCCTTAGAATGAGAGGTGTTTCCTCAGCTAAGATACGGGAAGAAAAAATATCGAACGTCCTCCACCTTTTAAACTTAGAGAACGCCAGAGAGTTTTTTGGATATCAACTTTCTGGAGGAATGAGAAAAACGCTTCTCCTTGCAATGGCTTTAATTCAAGAACTACCAATCCTTGTGCTGGATGAACCAACCAGCATGGTCGATGTTGTTACAAAGTACCGACTTTGGGAAGTTATACGTGAGCATCACCATGATGGTGTTCTTATAGCCAGCCATGACATGACTGAGGTTAAAGAACTCTGCGACAGGATTTATATCCTTGTTGGAGGAAAAATCATAACCTCAGGAACTCCAGCGGATATAGTTTCATTGATGAAGATGCCAACTGAGGTTAAGGTAATCCCTTGGGAAGGTAATATGGCTGGAATTTTACCCAAGAATTATACACAAAAAGGTAGACTCTATGAGATATCGTTTGAAACCCTTGAAGATGCCATTGAGACCATTGAGAAAGTGAACAATACGGTTGGTATATCATATCTTGAGTTAAATTCTCCCTCATTCGAAAAGCTCATTGTGAACTTACTTAGGAGGGATGGCTGATGTTAGGAGCACTTGTATCAATGGAGCTCAAGGGGATGAGGCTCTATAAAACATTCCTGTTGGTTAACCTCTTCGTGATGCCATTTTCCCTACTCTTCATGATGATCATGAACTCAAAGACAACTGATCCTCTGGAGATATCATACCTCGTCAGTGGATTTATCATTGTATCTATCGTTAGCTCATTAATAGGAACTCTCACAAACCGGGTGAGCAATATCTTTGAACCAAGTGTTCTGGAACTTTACGCAACCCTTCCTCCTAGAATAAGCCATGTAGTACTCGCTCAGTTCATTGCGTATTCTCTTTTCGTTCTGCCCCAAGTATTGGGTGGAATAGCTCTCATTGTACATTACTTGGGGATTCATTCAATTAACTATCCCCTACTCTCCCTCGCGCTACTATTAACATTCATTGAACTGGGATCTCTGGGAGTTTTCATTGGTGCAAAAATCGCAAATCCCTACAAGATCCTCGCCGTTACAAGCATTCTTCCTTGGGTCTTGGTAGTATTCTCCCCTGCTTATTATCACTCTAACTTCATTGGTTTTCTACTTAATCCCGTTACTCACTTACTTGCATGCGTGAGATGCAGTCTTGGGCTTCAGCCTCACTGCTTCATTTCATGGGGGGTATCAGTAGTCTTATCTTTGCTGTTCCTTGGGCTGAGTATTAAAACTGTCCATACAACATATATGCTTGAGAAACCCTTCTAACATGCCCTCTTGATTTTCTAAATTTTGGGAGCAATACTAAAAACAACAAAAAATTAAAATCACTCCACAAACACCGCGGGCTTCATTGGCATTGCCTGCCTCTTCTTTCCTCCTTTGTCCTCCTCCGGGTTGATGATAATCTCCAGACCGACCTCTTCCTCTATGAACTCCCTGGCCTGCCTCAGTGCCTTCTCCTCATCAATGTGCTTGAAATCAAAGGCTCTGTCCCTAATCAGCTTCTGGATCAGCTTTGAGACTTCCTTGCCGCGCTTTCTCATCTCCGGGTCTTTCATGATTTCGCTCATCGAGGCCTTGAAGTCCCTCTTCTCCGCAGCCACCCGGGCGACTTTCCACTTCCACTCCGGAGCGGTGTAGATGTAGGCTCTCTTTGCATCTTCGAGCTTCGCCACCCTCAGGATTTCCTTTATGTCCTCGATTAGAGACTTAATGTAGCTCTCTTCAAGCTCTATCGTCTCGTTCCACCACTCCTCCACAGGCTCTGGCCACTTTGCTAAGCTCACGAATCCCTCTCCTCCAAGCTTCTCCCAGAGCTCCTCGCTGATGTGCGGTGTGAATGGAGCCATCAGCCTGATCCAGACCTCTGCCAGCTTCCTCAGTGTTGAGCGCTTGGCCTCGTCGTCCCTTCCTTCGGTTCTCCTCATATACCAGCGCAGGTCATTTTGGATGCTGTAGAACGCCCACTGGACTGCAGTTCTCGTTCTGAACTCCTCAAGTGCCTTGGTTGCACCATCAATGGCCTTGTTCAGGCGGTGGAGCATCCACTTATCGATGTCCTTGAGTTCAACGCCTTCCTTAGCTTCATAGGTCGAGAAGCCGCTCACCAGCTCGTAGAACCTCTCGACCTGCCTGCGGAGCTTGCCGACTTCCTTCCTGCGCCAGTCGAAGTCGCTGTCGTGCTCGGCAAGGCCCATTATGTAGAGCCTAACAACGTCGGCGCCGTTCTCCTCGATGGCATCAATGAAGTTCAGCACGTTGCCCTTGCTCTTGCTCATCTTGGTGCCTTCCAGCGTTCCGAAGCCGTTGACCGCTATGCCCCTCGGCCAGTGTTTACGCCTGAATATCGCCGTGTGGTTGAAGATGAAGAACGTCAGGTGGTTTGGAATCAGATCTTTGGCCGAACAGCGCCAGTCGAGTGGGTACCAGTACTCGAACTCCTCCTTCATCTCATGGATTGTCTCCGCAGGGATGCCGGTCTTCTCTGCCAGCTCTCTCTCCCTGTCCCCACTGAACTCTTCGAGGAAGAGGTAGTCGAAGAACTCAGGTGTCAGCTTCTCAGGATCAAGCTGGCCCTCTTCGCGCAGCCTGTTCATATGCCTGCTTATCGTGTAGTAGGCCATGTATATCGTTGAATCGCTCAGGCTCTCTATCACCCAGTCAGGATCCCATGGGAGAGGCGTTCCAAGGCCGACCTTCCTCGCACAGGCTTTCTTGTCGAGCCAGTCGATTATCGCCTCGAACTGGGCGCGCCTGCTCTCGGGGTAAATAGTCATGTTGGCCAAAGCCTCTCTCGCCTTCTCCTTCCATTCCGGATTTCCGTAGTCGATGAACCACTGGTCGTGGATTATCTTGACAACTGCCTGGTTTCCGAACCTTGATATGACAGGCTTCTTGGCGAACTCGTACATTACCTCGGCGGTTCCCCTCTCCTGAAGTCCTTTTGCGATAAGGTCCTTCGCCTCCTGCACGGACTTCCCTGCGTACGGCTCAATCTTGAAGATCCCCTTGTGGTACTCGGTCTTGTAGATGTTTTTGGTCGCTTCCTCGAGCTTCTCAACGTCCTTCTGGCTCTCCACGCCAAGCTTCTCGGCCTCTTCAACGGCCGGAAACTCGCCGTAACCCTCAAGCTTGATCAGCGAGATGTAGCTTATCTCCTCCACAACGCGTGGGTCGATGTCATACTTCAGCAGAATCTCAGTCTCCCCCTTCAGGTCTTCCAAAGCAACGTGGTCAAATGGTGCATGAGCCGGAACGCTCATCACAACTCCGGTGGCATTGTCCGGGTCAACGAACTCTGCCGGCAGGACGATGATCTCGTCTCCGGTGACAGGGTTCTTGACGTACCTTCCGATGAGCCTCTCTCCCTTGAACTCCTCGATTACCTCTATCTCCCTGTCCTGGAAGGAGAGCTTGTAAGCGGCCTCCTTGCTGACTATCCAGGTCTCGACCTTCCCGCCGTGCCTGACCTTTGCTTTGACGTAGGTTGCCTCTGGATTCAGCCACATGTTGGTGACGCCGTAGACGGTCTCGGGTCTGAGTGTCGCGGCGGGCATGTAGATTTCCTCGCCGTCTTCCTCCAGGATGAACTTGATTATGACGTAGTCCAGGATCTGAACGTCCTCACCCTCCATTATGTCGTGGTCTCCAAGGGCGGTTCCGACGACCGGGTCCCAGCGGACGCGGTGGGCCCCTTTAACTACCAGCCCCATGTCCTTGAGCGTCCAGAACTGCCACTCTATGAACTTGCTGAAGGGCGGGAACAGGGATGTGGTGTGGAATTCCCTGCTCCAGTCAACGGAGAAGCCGGCTCTTGTAAAGGTCTCCCTTGCGGATTTCATGAAGTATTTGACTATCTCTCTCGGCTCTTCGAACTTCCGGAGTATCTCCTCGGGGACCTTGTAGACGTCGCGGTATATGTGGACGGTCTTCGGGTCACGGTGCTTTATGCGCTCGGCTATTCCGACTATCGGCGCGCCGGTGATGTGCCACGCCATCGGAAAGAGGACGTTGTAACCCTGCATCCTCTTAAAGCGTGCTATAACGTCCGGAATCGTGTAGGTCCTCGCGTGGCCGACGTGAAGGTGGCCCGAAAGGTACGGGAAGGCAACCGTTATGTAGAACTTCTTCTCCTTGGGCTTTGCCTTTCTGTCGGGTTCGAAGGTTTTCTCCTCCATCCAGCGCCTCTGCCACTTCTCCTCAATGGCCTTGAAGTTGAGCTCAGCCATGCTTAAAACCTCCTTTAGCTTCGATTTTCAACACTAAGAGTCCAGAAGGAACTCCAAAAGAGCGGGAGTCAGGAATAGGGGAGTTATCAGGGAAATCAGTTACCGGTGCGGTTTGAACAGTGGAGAAGACACTCCCCCCTCATCGGCATCGCATCGAGTAACACCGTTGGGTATTTAAAGATTTTGGAAAACCCTTGGATATTTATTGTTCGTTATTTAATCCAAAAAGTTTATATATCACTTTGAAGGAGAGTATAATACCCACCATACTGGGGGGGGGCAATGCGAAGAAAGGAGATTGGACTTTTATCCCTTGTGTTGGTTGTTTTGGGTATTCTAGCAGCTCCAGCTTTGGCAGCGAAATCCACAACCAGCGACAGCATTCAAGGGGTTAACCCCAGCTGTTACATACACAAAGTTGACTACGGCCAAGACGCCAAGCAAGTTACCAAGGACGGGTACGTTGTGACCCTGGCGGGTATCTACGCGGAGGTTCGGGGAGAGTTCATAATGCTTCCCTGCACGACGGATCCTCACTTAACGTGGTATGCCACAGATGCCGGTGACATTCCAGGTGCATTATTCTCAGTATACGACTTTCAGGTGGTAGGTCACGACTGGCAGGGAGCATGGGTAGATGCATACGGCTCCGGCTTGGGAAGGGCATGGCACGCACATGCGGAGGTGTCCCTCGGTTGAGGAGGCTTTTGCCCTTTTTTCTCATCCTTTTGATACTCCTGGCCTCGACAGCTCCGGGGACCATTGCAGCCCCTGGGAATCCAGTCATAAGGCCCGGCGCCTACTTCGTCTACGTCGCCAGAACCAACGAGTCCGTTAACGTATCATCCCTCGTGAATGCCCTCGGCTCTGGAAACCTCTTCTTCTCCCTGAAGCGGAACGGCAAACCCGTTTTTGTGAGCGTTTACGGAAACGGGAGCGTTGAGTTCGAGGTTTTAAGCGTGGAGAACGGCACGGCCACCGTTCGGCTGATGGTTTTCGGAACAGATGCGCTGGTAAGGTACGTCGGGAACATCACGCCCTTCTGGTCGGAGGGGGAAGTCACCTCGTCCGAGACCCATGGAAACGTGACCCGGGTCGCGGTTAGCGCCTTCAGGCTCTCGAGCGTGTACAGGCTGAACGTTCTGACCGGAACCGTCTACGATCTGGAGGGAAGACCATACGGGAGAACGCTCCTCTTCTACGGCCGGGACGTTAGGCCCGGGAGGGCCCTCTTTACCGCCCCCGATGGATTGAAGGTCTCGGTCTCCAGGGTCAGCACGCTAAACGCAACCGTGATCACGTACTACGGGAAGTTCCTGCCGCCTCTGATTCAGGTGGTGACGACGCCGTACGAAGTCTCCATGGCGAACATAACGGCTAGCGGGAGATCAATCCTAATCTACGATCCCGGATCGGGCGTCCTGCTGTCTTACTTTGGCTTTTCGTGGGCCGATTTCCGCGCCGCAGGGTTTTCGCTCTTCGGGGGGATCGACAGGGGTGGCTTCTCGGTTCCGGGTAAGGACGAGATGTTCGCCCCCGGCCTGGTTCTTGCAGATACCAACGTCCTCGGTGGCGGCATGACCGTGAAATACTCACCGGAGACATCCCCCCTGGTTTACGTCTACCTCGCACTGCTTTCCTTCGCCGGGTTTTTCGTGCTCCTGGAGGTGAGAAGATGGGGAGGTTCATGAGGTTGCTTAGGTGGGAGCTGGACAGTCCACTGGTCGTTCTCATCTTCTTCACAGGACTCGTCCTCGGGTTCATGATTGTTCACCGGGCAGACCTATCGGTTGCAGTCTCCACGGGGGGATTTTACGCGTCCACCTCCGGGCTTTATCCCCCGCTCAACGCCTCAGGCACTTCGGATGTTCTACAGGCGGTTTCCAACGGCGGCTACGCGTCCGCCCCAACGGGCATGGTAGTTGTGGGGAACCTGCGGGTGGGCTTTGGAATATACACCTTCCTGATGATCCTCATCGGGAGCCTCGTCTTCCGCTGGGACAGGGATTCGGGGTACGCACCGGGCATATACTCCCTGCCATACTCAAAGTCCAGGGTCTTCGTGGCCAAGTTCACTGTGTTCCTGCTTCTCTCACTTGCTCTGTATGCTCTTCCTTACCTGTTCGCTGTGCTTCCCTCCAACGCCGATATTCTAAGGGTGCTTCTCTCAGTTCTCTCATCTAGGGAGGCGCTTAAGGCGCTGGTTTTGGCCCTGTACGCGATTCTGTACACGGTCTCAATAACCGCGTTTGTTGCCAGCGTTCTCCCCGGACTTTTCCCGACTATCATAGGGGCCTTCTTTCTGGTGGCCATCTCGGCCGATCTCTTCCCAAACACGTTACCCCCTTTCAGCTTCATCACCGTCCCCCTCACCTCCCAGCTGTCCCCCCTGCAGGCGCGCTTCTTCGTCCCCGGGGTGGTGGTTCCGGCTGTCCTCTTCCTGCTGGGGGTGTATGTCTTCGAGCGGAGGGACGTTGTATGAGGATTGTTAGAGCGCTGTTCCTTTTCCTTGCCCTGCTGCCGCTTGTGGCGGCCGTCAACTATCACGTGTACTCTACCGATGTGGGGTTCGCGGGCCCGGCTGTGATAAAGCCGAGCGGCCCAAGCGGGATCAATTACCTTGCCTTCCATGTCCCCACGGAGTCGCTGGCGGAGCTCACCTGTAGCGGTGGAGGCGGACGGGTTCAAGTTGTCGACGCCTTCAGAGGGGCCGTCCTTTTCAACGGAACTTTCGCGGGTTCAAGCTCGCGCGAGTTCGTTGTCCCGCGGGAGGGAACTTACTGGGTGGTCTATCACGGAAACAGTGCCACCACGTGCTTCGTCAGGTTCAAGAGGAACGACCCAACGCCTGCAGTTCAAAACGCCTTTTACTCCATCGGAATCGTGGGGGCGGTGCTCTACATCCTCTACTCCTGGAGGGGGAGGAGATGATAAGTGCGGAGAACCTGACGAAGCGCTTTGGGAGGATAGTGGCGCTTGACGACATCAACTTGAAGCTTCCAGAGGGTGTCAGTTTAATCCTCGGTCCCAACGGCGGTGGCAAGAGCACCCTACTCAGGATACTCGCCGGGATCTACCAGCCCACTAAAGGGAGGGTGCGGGTCCTTGGACTGGATCCATGGAGGAGCGAAGATCTGAAGCTCAGGATGGGCGTTTCCTTTGATCCCCCTGCCCTTCCATCGCTGATCACCGGCAGGGAGTGGCTCGAACTGGTCGCCGAAGCCAAGGGATTTGATGAAGGCGAGGTTGAGCGGGTGGCTGGGCTTTTTGGAATCGACTACCTTGACAAGCGCATTGGCAACTACTCCTCGGGCATGAGGAAGAACCTGTCCCTAGCCGGGGCGTTTGTGGGCGGGCCGGAGCTGGTGCTCATCGACGAACCGCTTGCCAACATGGACTTCGACAACGCCCACCGTGTTGTGAGGATCCTGAGGCGCCTGCAGGGAGATACCAACTTCGTTATCATAAGCCACATCTGGAAACCGCTCTACTCTCTGGTCGATTTTGTGGCGGTTCTGGCAGGTGGGAAGCTCATCCTTAGTGGGGAAAAGGAAGAGGTTAGGGACAGGGTCGAGGGACTCTTCGAGTACGGCAAAGACACCGGGGAGGAATGAGGGGCTTTAAACGATGACTAGCTCCCTCTTCGCCCCCCCCCGGGCATTGTGATTCTGTTTCCATCGATTGAGAGGGGGGTTTCACTCAGATCTGCGAGAACGGCTCCCTTAGGCAGTACAACCGTGAAAGGCCCGTTGTTGCTGAAGGTTATCGTCCATACGGCGCCATCCTCCTTGAGAAAGGTCGTGGTCGAGTACGTCACGTTTACGATTTCCGCGTTTCCTGTTTCAACCGTCAATTGTCCGTTCTGAACCACGTACTGTAACGGACTTCCGTCCCCATCGGTGACAATGAGGTCGCTGTAGTTCGTGGGTAGAGGGATAGTCACCTGAGTCGTGTAGTCCTGAACCGGAATTTGGATGTTTACCACCACGTACCCATCGCTGTACGGGGTCAGAGTTATGTTGGTTGCACCCACGAAGGGAACCGCCAACAGCAGTAGAACAACTGGTGCCCACTTCATCTCCATCACCGTGTGCAAAAATATGCAAAAAATAAGACAAGGGATATCAGCCGTGCTGGAGTATGAACTCATCGACCTGATGCAGGAGGTTGAGGGTTATTGCAAAGTGAGCCTTCGCCTCTGTTGGCTTTCCATGCCGGAGGAGCTCAAATCCAAGTTTGAATTCCTGAACGGCAGTCTTTAGCTGAAGCTCCGCTTTTCTGGTATCAATCCCTCTCTTGTGGAGTTCGCCGAGTGCTCTGGCGTCTTTCTTAATGTGAACACCGATTTCATGGAGAAATACCCTAACGTTCCTCATCTTCTCTTGGATCTCCTTCTCCCCGGCTTGTCTCCTCAGGAACTCCATGGCCATGTAAAAGCTCTTTATAGGTCTGATATTGTTCATTATGACATTGAGTGCCCCTGTGTAGTTTCCCTGACCTGCAAGCTCCTTGACCTGCTCGTAAACGCTCTGGAATGCCTTCAGCCTTTCCTGGAGCTCGGTGGTGTTCCTGCCGGTCTTGTTGGCCCTCTCGATCACCTGTTGGGTAAGTTTTATCGCCCTTCCACCCTTTTCCAGGAACGCGTTTACTATCCCTCTTGCGTTATGGTATGCGAGTTCCCTTCTTATCCTGCCGAGGGCGGTGTCGAGCTGGGCCTTCAGGTTCCTGGCAGTTTCCAGGTCTGTCTTTGCCTTGTCGAAGTTCTTTGCCTTTATATCGTCCAGAACTGTTCTGTAGGCCTTCTCCGTCTGATTGAGGAGCTGGGTCGCGTTGCCCACATCGATACCCTGTCTCTGGGCCGCTGCTATGATGTGTTCTGCCATCCTGAAGTAGCCCTTCATCCGCTCTACCTCTGCCGGAAGCCTCTCCCTCAGCTCGTTCCTTCCAACCTTTACCCTCTGGAGGATAACCCTGTAGTGGTGCATTGCTATGATTCCGTC
>JALVUT010000161.1 GCA_027035445.1 Thermococcus sp. | reverse complement strand
TAATAGCTACCGTTCAGTGATGGGTTTAGCTGCTCCACGAGGGGGTTTTTGATTTTCGGCTGGATGTGATGGTCGATAAAGAGCGTCGGAATTTTCACTTTCTCCACTTCATTGGGCACGTTGAAGTCGAGGACGTAGAGCTTCTCTGCCTTTTCGATAGCGTCCCATACCCTCTCGTCAAACCTGAACTCGCCTATCGGGGCCGTCATGTTGGTGAACTCCTCCAGTCCGAGAGCTTTCACGAGGAGGGCCGCTGAGGTTACCCCGTCAGTGTCCCAGTGGTGAACTATGAGGTGCATGGGATGTTCCCCCAAAGCTTGTTCTAACCGGGATCTCTCTGTCAGGAACCCCTTAAGGGCGTCGTTTTCCACATCTCTGCTGAACCTTTCAATCACTTCTGCTATGCCCATCTCGGCCTTTTCCATCTAACACACCACTATGAAATGGTAATAAAGAAAATTGCAGTCGCTTTTCACTCCACGAATGGGTTTTCAAAGCTCCTGACGACCTCAAAGACTTCCGGCCTCATCATGTACTCCGGTGGCTGCTCACCGGTCGTTATCATCCTCCTGAGCTTGGTGCCGCTTATGTGGATGTGGAACTCCTCGCCGTGAGGGCATATCTTGGCGTTGACCATTCCACCGCACTTCCTGCAGTAGAAGGCCTCCCTTATGAACATCGGGGTTATGCCGAGGTCGGGGAAGTTATCGAAGGTCTCCCAGGCCTCGTAAGGTCCGTAGTAGCCGCCGACTCCGGCGTGATCTCTTCCTACGATGAAGTGGGTCGCCCCAAAATTCTTCCTCATGATGGCGTGGTGTACGGCCTCCCTCGGACCGGCGTAGCGCATCTCATACCTGACCGTCGCAAGTGTTGCGGCATCCTTCGGGTAGTAGTACCTGAAAAGGGTCTCGTAGGCCTTGATTATGACCTCGTCCCTGTAATCGCCCCTCTTCTTCCTCCCAAGGACGGGGTTGATAAAAAGGCCGTCGACGAAGGTAAGTGCTGCCTTCTGGACGTACTCGTGGCCAAGGTGGGGAACGTTCCTCGTCTGGAATGCAACTACCGTCTTCCAGCCGCGTTCCTTGAAGAGAACCCTTGTCTCAATTGGCCTGAGAGTGTATTTCGCGAAGGGGTTTGGAACCTCGTTGAGGAGCTCTATCTCGCCACCGACAAGGTGGTCACCCATGTTCATGACCCTTGAAACGCCGGGGTGGTTTGTGTCGTCGGTCTTGAAGACCTTGACCGCGAACTCCCTCTTGTCGTAGGTGTATATCTCCTCGACGTGCATCCTTGCTATCGGGAGGCCATCGTGGTAGAGCAGAACCGCATCCCCCTCATCGAAGTTCGGCTCATTTACATCGAGGACTATAGGGACCGTCCATGGCGTGTCGTCGCTCAGGCGCATCTCATCCAGAACGCTCCCGAAGTCGTCACCCGTTAGGAAGCCCTTGAGGGGTGAGTAGACACCGTGGGCGATGTTCTCAAGATCGATAGCCCTGCCATGCTCTATATCGACACGCGGGTACTCCTTCTGCTCGCTTAGAATTCTCTCACGGGTCCTGTCCGCCACAATCCTCCTGACAAGCCTGCCGCCGTGGGGCTTTGAGACCATCTTTATCACCCAAAAAATAAACTTCAGTCGAGGTAGCCAAGGGCGCGAAGCCTTTCCTTGACTTTCTCTTCCTCCTCCTCGCTGAAGACTTCCTCCTTCTCCTCCTCTTCGAGGCTTGCCAGAACCTCGCGGAGGACGTAGGTGACGTAGTCTGAAACCGAGGTAAAGCCCGTCCCCTCTATCCTGGCCTTAATCTTGTCGTAGAGGGGCCTTGGTATGGAAACGGTTGTGTACTTCTTCTCCTCAGCCATCCCAAACACCTCCTGGCTTTAATGATATTTAATGACATTTAATTAGACAACGGTTCTAATATTTAAAGGTTTCGTGGGATGATTAAGGAGGTTTTCCCTGAAACCCCTGAAACAGAGATCACCGTCCGTAACCTGACAGAACATCCTCTATCCTGAACACCCCCCGGTCGAGGACGGTTCTCTTCCTGGCGTACGTGTACCTAACAACGACGCTGCCGTTGAGGTTATCGGGCAGAATGAACTCATCCTTCCCACTGACCGGGTACCACCTCTTGAAGACGAGCGTTCCGTTGTCCAGATAGCCGTATATCCCCAGACCGGTGCCAGTGGCGTTTGTGAACCTCAGGACGACGGATCCGTTCTCGGCGGTAACGATCACGTTCGGGTGTTCAAACCGGAATATCTTGAGCATCCCCCCGTCTGAGTAGACGAGGCTATAGTTCGTCATGTTGTCCGTGAACATGAGCCTCGCCAGCGGTGTATTAAAAGTTTTCTCGTTCATGAGCACGGCGTAGCCATAATTAAGGTTGACGTAAACGTAGACCTGCGGGTTTACCGTCCCCCCCATTGAAAACCGTTTTATTGAGTCCCCTGCTTCCAGGTATAACTCCTTCGGTTCAAAGGACGAGTTTCCCGCCCTTACAATGGCTTCCGGCTTCCTCCGGCCGGGCTGGAGGATGATGGAGTACCCCTTCCCTGAGAACATTAGAACGCTTCCGTAGCTCCCTGAAATGTGCATAAGGACAAAGCCGTAGCCCTCTGGTGAGACCCCGGCGGTTTTAAGTACCGCCCCGAACTTCAGGAGGGTGTCGTACGAAACGGTCACGTAGTCCAC
>JALVUT010000160.1 GCA_027035445.1 Thermococcus sp. | reverse complement strand
CCCCTCTACGGTGTCGGTGTATCTATAAGCGACTGCCCGGGCGGGAAGCAGGAGAACTGCGTGGAGGTCATGGAGAACAAGACCTATCACGGGCTAAGCTACACCGTGCTGGCCGAGAAGGTGTTCGAGGACTTCTACGAGAAGATGAGGACTGGGGACTATCACTTCAGGAAGGCCTTCCCCGAGCTCTGGTGACCCGCGGTGGAGAAGTACGATCAGATGTACGCCCGCTACATATCCGAGCTGGTCAGGAAGAGCACGGAGGCCCTCTTCAAGAGCATGAACAAGAAGGGCCTCGTAACCGACAAGCTACTCTTCAGCATGCCCGTCGTAACACTGGCGATCATAAAGGCCTACTTCCCCGTAGCAGTAATGCACGAGTACCCCCTTCTCACATAACATAGCAATAGTTCTTTATAACATCTTAAAATAAATACATACGGGTAGTCATAGGTGGTTAGAGGCGTGCCGGGCAAGGATAAGCTCGAGAAGCTCTACGACGAGGTTCTCCGGACATACGTGGCGGGACTGCTGGGTAGGCCTATTCCCTCTCAGTTCAGGTCGCCCCGTATGAAGGTGGTTATATGTAACAGGGGGTGCGCCGAGAAGTACTTCAGGCAGGCGGTCTCCGAGCTGGAGGAGAAGGCGGAGAAGGCGTGGAGGTTCCTCGGCTACACCGTGGACACCTCCTCGGTGGTCAAGCTGTTCTACGAGTCTATACTCCCCGACATAGCGAACATCTACAGGTGTATCTACGACGAGGAGCTCGGCATGGACGCGTGCGTGGAGGTCATAGAGATAGGGTACGGCTACATGATAGCTAGGTTCGAGGACAAGTACATCGAGGCGGTCAGGAGGGCTAAGGGCGACCTGAAGCACGTCGCCTTCTTCGTCATGGTGGAGAGGTACCTGCTCGACCTCGTGAGGAAGCTATCGCTACGCCTCAGCCTAGTCACCCCGGTGCCCCTCATAATAGACTACACGGTGTACATAGACAACGAGGAGGGATCGGCGTTCAAGATAGTCTTCGACATAGTCCCGGCGCCCGCGTACGGGAACCTGATGAGGGACGCGTACCTGATCTTCACGAGGAAGAGGAGACAGGCGGGTGAGAGCGGTGGCGGGTCAGACGGCTCCGGGTGACGACGAAGTATTCGCCGTGGACAGCTACACGGTGGAGAGGCACTTGGTAAAAGTAGCGGGCATGCCTCAGTCTACACAGCTCTACCTCCTCGCTAGGTGATGCTCCTGATGATCATCTTATCATCTTTTTCCACATTATCGCGTAAGAATGGTTATCTGTGAGAAAGACTATGTTGTTACCCGGAGGTGCATGGGTGTATGGGGAAGAGGTGCAGGGAGCTGGTGCCGTTTAAGAGGTCTGCCGTGCTGGTCGAGCCCGCTAACCTTGTCTTCCCGCCCCTCGCCGGGGAGAGGTGCGAGCTCGTGGTGTCCCTGGAGGACAGGGAGTTCATGGTGAGGTGCAGGTTCGGGAGCGTCGCCGAGTTCCTCAGGTACGTGGAGGCCCTCACCGCCGACCCCGGCGTCACTACGGCGCACCCCTACGTCTACACGGCGCTCGCATACTACGACCCCCGGACACGCGAGATACACAGCCTGGTGTATGGGAGGTTCGTGAGGTCGGTGGCGGTGACTAGTGGCCTCAAGACGCCGGTCGAGCTAGACCCCCTCTACGCTACCCTGATGCTACTCTACAGGAAGTTCAAGAAGGCCGGCTACCCGGTCAGGGAGCCCCGCGGTGTAAACATGAGGGAGCTGTACAGGGCGTACTTCCGCGGGGAGCTGGTCGACTACTATGCCGAGATACTCGGGGTGCCCCCTCACATAGTGAGGGCGCAGGCTCTAGACCTGCTCGTAGACCCGGTGGAGCCCCCCGACCCCCTGTTCTTCGACTTCATCAAGAAGGTCGGCTACATACTCGGGGTGAAGGAGTACATAGACTACGCCGAGAACAGGGACTACGAGACCGCTAAGCGGTTCGAGGACGCTCGCTGGAGGACGTACAGGCTCGTGGAGCCCGGGGAGGTCGAGGATCTGCTCGGCGAGCTCGACAGGCTGGCTAAGAAGCACGCGGAGCGCCTGGGCGCCCTAGCGGGCGAGGCGAGGAAGGAGAAGGAGGGCAAGACCGGTAGGCCCCCCGTCATAATCTAGGTCAGTAAACAAATAATGTAGAGTAATAAAGAATAATAATGAATAAATAGTTTAAAGATGTTTTGAAAATTTTAAATCATGTATTTCTATCTTTATTGTATTTGATTCCTTTAAAATTATGAAGCATAAATATCTCTTCTGCTTGATTTATATGTTGTGAGATGACCGGTATATTGTCGCTGGGGAGGGAGCGGGAGACATGATTTTCTTCCGCAAGAAGCTCAAGGGCTACGACGAGGTGCCCCCGTGTATAAGGAAAGTGTACAGGGTGGTGGGGGAGGAGATAAGGAGCAGTGATTTCGCCTCCGCGTTCTACGGCGGGTACGTTCAGTTCATGCTCTGGAAGGTCTTCAGGGGCGAGGACGACGAGCTCACGTGGATGGCCCTGCCCCCGGGCTTCGTTAAGAAGTACCTCAGCCTAGGCGAAACGGTTCTCCGGGTGGATCAGGACGACATCGTGGCGCATGCCGGCATCAGTCACATGTTCAACTTCGGGCTGGGTAGGGCCGACAAGATAGTTATACGGGTTAGGCGTGTAGGGGTCAAGG
>JALVUT010000159.1 GCA_027035445.1 Thermococcus sp. | reverse complement strand
CCTCTAGGGAGCCTGCACTTGGCAAAGGCCTTTGCCATGTCAAACATATGCTCAAAGTCCTCTGCTCTTATGATCCCTGTCTGTTTAAAGACGGCGTCGTATATCGTGTCAGCTCCGGCAAGCGAACCGGTGTGTGATGAGGCAGCTTTTGCCCCATACTCGGTTCTCCCACTCTTAAGAGCAATGACAGGTTTTACCCTTGTTATCCTCCTTGCAGCATCTATGAACTTCCTACCATCCTTAACGCCCTCTATGTAGAAGGTGACAACCTTTATTGAATCGTCGTGGATGAAGTAGTCCATGAGGTCGGCATCGTCGACGTCGAGCTTGTTTCCATAGCTCACCATCTTCCCAATGCCGATGTCGGCACCTGCCGCCCAATCGAGCATTGCCGCTGCGAACGCACCGCTCTGAGTGACGAAGGCTATTGGGCCGCTCTCCGGTCTGTCCATCTTGTTGTCGGGCAGGAAGACCGTGTCAACACCGGTATCCGGCACGTAGACACCAACGCAGTTTGGTCCGACGACCCTTATACCGTTAGCTCTGGCTATCTCGCCTATTTCCCGCTCCATCTTCTTGCCCTCTTCACCGAGCTCACCAAAGCCGCCCGTGATGATGATGACGCTTTTTATGCCCTTCTCTGCGATATCCCTCATCGTTGAAGGCACAAACCTGGCCGGGATCGAGATGACGGCCAGATCCGTGTCATTCGGAAGTTCCCCTACAGTGTGGTAGCATTTGTAGCCCCCTATCTCGTCGAGTTTTGGGTTAACCGGGTATATCCTGCCCCTGAAAACCCCACGCTCTTTGTTCATTTCGAAGTTTTCAAAAATGACATTCCCGACTTTACCCTTTTTGTCCGTAGCACCGATGATAGCCACAGCATTCGGCTCAAAAAACGGTTTCAGTTCTTTAACTATTTTCTCCATGTTCCTCCCTCCAAACAAAAATATGTCCCATGTTCCCTTCGAAGTCGATGTATAAAAGCCTTATGTATGTCAAAAAAGGCCTCCAATGAATTAAAAAGTCCATCTATGCACCGTTTTCAGGAAATCGAGGCTTTTTTTACCTTCCCTAATTCCAGCAACTTCAAGGGTTGCTGGAACATGGGGGAGCATGGAAAAGAGTCGCTTCCAAGGAACAGTACCTTCCCCCAGGGCCAGATGCTCATCACTCTCCCCATGGTTATCGTGGAGATGTATGTGGATTACCCTATCCCCAAGGAGCTCCAAAAAGCGCTTAAAGTCGGCAGTGGTTGTGTTCAAATGACCAACGTCAAAGGTGACCCCAAGATCCGTGCCCTCAAGAAGCCCGCTCAGTCTCTCCGGGGTCTGGGCGTCCAGGATGGGAAAGGAGGGCATGTTCTCGACACCCAGCTTTACACCAAACTCCTCATGCCACGCGTCCAAGGTTCTGAGTGACGAGCGGTGTATCTCAGTGTACTTCTCCCGATATCTCCGGCTTACCGGTGAGCAATGCCCGGGGTGAATCGTCACGGTCATCGCATCGATATCAGCCGCAATCTCCAGCGTCTCCCTGAGCACTTCCATGGACGCGGTGCGTATGCGCTCGTTGAAGGAGCCTATATTCAGATCGCTGAAGGGGGCATGGATGCTCAGCTCCAACCCAAACGACCGGATTTCCTCGGCCAAGACGTTGGCACTCCCTCTATTAATGTAACGCGGCCACTCACTTATCCACTCCACGAAGTCAAATCCCGCGGAGCTAACGCCCTCCAGCCAGTCCTCAAGGTGCCCATCACCCAGTGCCGTCGTGGATAGGCCGAACATTCAATCACCAGCATATCCTGGGGTGAGATGCTGACCCGTGTATACCAACACAATCACACCCTCTCTTAGTTTGTGCCGTGAGCTTTATAAATAATGGCATCTCCCTGACCTCCTCCCCGCCCTGAAGGGCGAGGGTTCCAACGAATTAATCCCTCGCCAGTGACGGGGAGGTTTGAGGGGTCTCATTCAAACCCAAACTAAAGCGGGTCTTCGACCCCTCTGGCCGGGTCTCCGGCCAATTACCCCTACCTCCCGACAAAGCCGAGAGGCTCGGGGTTATGGTTTTGACAACCTTCTTCAAAATATTGAACGCCCCAACCAAGTCAGCGTTCATAACAACGCCCTCCCTACGGCACTTAAACAAACCCCTAAAGATTCTCCCATTGGAGTGGCGTTGGCCACAGAGAGGGCAAGTTTTCGAAGTAAAAGCCTCATCAACCACAACAACTTGAATACCATACTCTTCCGAGACTTCCCTCAGACGTTTGATGACGTAATTGAAGCGCCACACGTGAGAAAGCAGAAAGTTTTGCTTTTTGCCTTTCTCAGAATTTCTTGCTATCCCCTTCGGATAGCCAACGACAATTCTGCTAACACCCAACTGATAGAGCCTTTCAACAGTCTGTCTTACCATCGTGGTGATGTAATGTTTGGCTTGGAGCTTAACCTTCCAGTGCAGTCTTTTGAGTTTTCTACCCGTTTTCGCTCCGCTCTTGTTGAGTTTTGACTGATAATCTGCAATAATTTTTCGGAAATAGAAATCAATGCTTTTTGATGGCCTTCCATTGACCAAGAAGCTTTCACCGTTCTCAACGTAAACGGCCATTAAGTTGTTTATCCCAAGGTCAATTCCCGCTGATAGGTTGCCCAAGGGTTGTCTTGGAACTTCAACCCACTCACCATTGATTAGTTTTTCTCCCACGGTAAAGCTAA
>JALVUT010000158.1 GCA_027035445.1 Thermococcus sp. | reverse complement strand
CGGGGTTGCACCTGTCGTAATCGATGACTGCTATCCTGCTCATTCTCACCACCGGGTTAGGCTGAGGGAGAGGGTTTTAAAGGGTTGCGGGATACTTCGCATGTTACTGAAGTCCAACCGGGGGTGCAGACCATGAAGGAAACAACTGAAAACGCGGGAGAAGCCGTTCCAGACTTGACCTATTTTCGAACTATTTTGTAAACACAACCGTTTAATTAAACAGTATAATTTATGCAAAGTGTTTTAAACCCCGCTACCCATTTCTGCCCGGTGATCTGATATGAGAAAAAGGGCCCTACTCTTGCTCGGGCTTTTTGTGCTGGCCGTTCTCGCCGAAGGTTGCATAAGCGGGGGAAAAGAAGGACAGGGATATACTGTAAAGGTCGTAAAAAACGGACAGGTCTTGAAGGAGTACACCCTCAGTGATCTCAAGAAGTTTAAGATGGTTGAGTTCACAGTTGATGGTAAGGTGCAGGAGGGGCCGGCGCTTGAGGATTTGCTGAGAGGGTTCTCCTATCAAA
Organism: Thermococcus sp.; assembly: GCA_027035445.1. The sequence goes on along the minus strand of JALVUT010000158.1, from coordinate 11,068 downwards.
AGGTCATACTCGTAGGGGTGAACGGCGAGATGGAACTAACAAGGAATCAGGTAAAAGACGTGATCCTGGATTTTACGCACCGTGGAACGGTGAAGATGGCAAGTAAAAGCATTCCAAAGTCCAAATGGATAAAGGATATCTATGAAATTAAACTGGGGTGATCAGGGTGATCTACATTGGGATAGACGACACAGACAACTTAAATTCAAAGGGAACGGGGCACCGAGCAAGAAAACTGGCGGGGCTATTAAAAAAACACGGCTATGACGTCTACGGGGTTACGAGACATCAATTCTTGGTGAGCCCGCTGATCCCATACACATCCCACAACAGTGGGGCCTGTATCCACGTTAAAGCCGAGAAGAAAGAGAAGGGGTATATAACGACCCTCGCACGCGAGTTTATGATCGAGAACTTCGTGGAGGGTTCCGACCCAGGACTCTGCGTGGCCCATGATGATGAAATTCCGAATGAAGTCGTCAATTTCGGTTTCAGGGCTAAAGTGGAGGTGCTGAGCAAGAAGGAAGCGTATAACTTAGCCAAGTCATCCGAAATCCACCTAGAAGAGATCGGTGGTAGCGGTCTGGGCGTTATAGGTGCCCTATCTTCTGTGGGTCTTGCGTACTCGGGAAACGATGGGAGGTTCATAGAGCTCGGGAGAACAAGAGACCTGAAGGGCATCGTTTCAGTTAGGGATATTTTAGACTCAGGTGTATACAGGGTGGTCTCCACTGAGGGCCAGGTTCTCGATGAGTGCGAGCCTGTGGAAACCAGAGGATGGGTCAGGCCTCTGCTGGTAGCTGGAAAGCCTTACTTAGTCGTGGAAAGAAAGAATGGACGGTGGGAGGTTGTTGGAAAAACTTTCCCACTTTGAACAAATTTTCCTGACGTTTATGGCCACTTTTATCGTAGTTTCAAAGGAGCTCTTCGATCTTCCCATCCACGTTCCCGGACATTCCGGAATCTACTGGATGTTTTTCTTGGTTGTGGGCAAGTCGCTGGTTGAGAAGCCATCCGCTGGAACTTTTATGGGGCTTATCTCAGGTCTCCTGTCCGTTCTCTTCAGCCTTGGCAAGTTCGGCCCTTTTAACTTTCTCAAGTATCTTCTACCGGGTATGGTCTTGGATATTCTTTTCTTCCTAAAACTGAGGAGGGGATGGGAAGGTGCACTTGCCGGAGCAGTCTCAAACCTATCAAAGTTGGGGGTTAACCTGATAGTCGGTTCTACCCTCGGAATCCCGCTAAACTTTCTGGTGATCGGCATCGTCCCGAGTATCTCAACATCCGTGGTATTCGGCGCTTTGGGTGGTGCCCTGGGGGTTGAGGTTGCGAACAGGGTTAGGAGGTACTACCAAAGGATGAGCTGAGGTACACCAAACCCAAAAACGAGTTGTAGGTCTTCGTTTGGTAATATCCAAAACTTCAGGGGTACAGGTATACTTAAGATGCCTTCACCCGAAATAAAAAGAGCTTGGAGGTGACGGGCATGTTATTAACCCATATCAAAACGAAAGCTCTCAGGTTCGCGGAGGGCCTTGAACTGGTTGACTTCGGCTTCGCACTGCCATACACGTGGGTTCTCACCGAAGGTCCGGAAGGAAGAGCACTTGGCGTCGCGATGACCCTGCCGGAGGAAGTTCAGCGCTACCGCAACTCCATAGCGGAGCCTTCCATCAAAGCGTTCATAGAAAAGGCGGACAGTCTGAACGTCGTGGAGAGAACCCTCGGTTTGGCCGCTATAAACGCTGTCTCCCAGTATCATATCGACCTGAGCGGGGCAAAGTGGAGCGACGTCCTCAATCTGTTGCCGGAAAACACTGGTAAAATTGCAATGATAGGCAACATGCCGCCGCTGACAAATGCACTGCGCGAGAGAGGCATTGAAACCTTCGTCTTCGAGAGGAACGCCAAGCTCTGGGACAAAGACACCTACAGCGACGCGCTGGAGTACCACCTTCTGCCGGAGATGGACGTGGTGATAGCGAGTGCGAGCTGTCTCGTGAACGGCACGATAGACCTGCTCATCGACAGGGCAAAGAAGGCCAGACTCTTCGTATTGACTGGCCCAACCGGCCAGCTTCTCCCCGACTTTCTGAAAGGGACTAAAGTGACCCACCTCGCGGCGATGAAGGTCGTTGACATCGAGAAGGCCCTGCTCGGTCTCAAGCTCGGCTCCTTCAAGGGCTTTGAGAAGGGCAACAGGAAGTACGTGGTGGGGGTGTGAGCACGAGGTTTGTGGTTTTGAATGACAACGTCCCTTCAAAGGGCCTCCTCAGCGAGTGGGGCTGGAGCCTTCTGGGTGAAGGGAAACACCGATTCCTCTTTGACGCCGATACTAAGGAGAGTGTCCTCACCCACAACTCAGAGGTTTTAGGCGTTTCGCTTAAAAACCTTGACTTCGCGGTTCTGAGCCACTGGCACGGCGACCACTACGGGGGTTTTCCCTACATAGCGGAGCTCAATCCCGGACTGAGGCTCTACACCCCACCTGGGGGAGTAATCAGGGGACTGAAGGTCGTTGAGATTCACAATGCGGGGGAAATAACCAACGGAGTCTGGACTTCTGGCCCGCTGGACGGCTTTGAGCAGGCGGCTGGCGTGGAAACTTCTTCCGGATTGGTTGTCATCGTCGGCTGCTCCCACCCGGGTGTGGACAGGATTACCAAGGCAGTCCTTGAGATTTCTGGCTACAAAAAAGCCCACCTCGTGATCGGAGGCTTCCACTATCCCTCTCCGAGAACGCTGGAGGGACTCGCCGAGATGGCCGAGTTTATAGCTCCCGCCCACTGCTCCGGCGATGAGGCGAAGGCCTACGTGAGAAAGAGGTACCCCGGGAAGTTCGTGGGAGTAAAAACAGGGAGCATACTGAATATTTGACAATAACCACTGCACGTACACCTGTTTAGAGCCGGTACGTTCTTAACCTAAAACCTACCGGGACGGGATACCGATGGGCAATAATCCCCATGAAACCCCCAACGCGGGTTAAGGAAATCAGAATTCCTTCAATGTGCCCTATATCCTCAATCAATGGATCAAACATGAGATTATAGCCCGGTAAATGTGAGTGCTACTGGATCTTTTCTTTTTGTTTTCTCAATCTCTTGGATTATATACCACAAAATTTTTTAATTATTGAGTGTACTACAACAGGGGGGTAGGATGGAAAAAGCAGAACGATTTAAGGCATCGCTCTTTGATTACGCGGAAACCATTGGAAGGGGAGAAGACATCCTTGTAGAGTACTCCTCATATGAACCGATTCACCTGCTCTTCCAGATTCTGTTGAAGTACCTGAAGGAAAAAGGGCCTTCTTTTGTGATAGTGGATGCCCTAGATCAGCTCCATGTTTTCAAAACCCATCTAACCCTTGCGGGGATCAGCACGAGTATGATAGATAATGCCCGGGTTATAAAACTGGGTGGAACTTTAAAAACTGGAAACGTAATCGGTAGAGTTAGTCTTGATAGTGATATCCCGGTCTGGAAAAGCCATTACGATAAGCTTCTGGAAGAGATCAGCGAAGGATATCACATCAGACTGATAGTTGGGCTTGAAAAGGTGCTGAGAATGTATGAGGAAACGCCAAGGGAACTGGAGGCACTCTTTGGGCTTGTAATTCGCCCATATCTGGGTGATAAAAGAAGATCTCGCATATTTTTCATAAACACTGACCTTATAGAAGAAAAAACAGTTAAAGAGCTAAGGGAAGAGGTGAGCAGGGTTTTTAAGGTTGAACTCCTAGAGGGTGAGATGATCCTCAAGACCCTCAAGTCTATCAATTTCTCGGAGTATGGAGAGGAGCTAAAGATCATGGCCCAGGGACTCCAAGAGTATCTTGCAGAGTAACCGCAAGGTATAAATAAATGGAACAGGGCAACATATACCAAAGGGGGATCTGTTATGGAAGGTGTTATTTATAGACTTTGGGATGCCCTTGAGCCTGGAGAGACCACGTTAATCGAGCACGACCCCACCACCAGCCCGGCGTTGGGTCTCTATCATCTATTACAGTGGGCCAAGAAGAGGGGTTACCCAGTGCTGATCGATGATATCCTTGACACCCTGTACCTTTACAGGGTTCACTTAAAGCTGGCAGGTCTTGATACGAGCCTAGTAGACGAGGCCAGGGTTATTAAGGAAGGCGGCAGGCTGAATGTTGGCCGGATTATGGAGAGCATTGGAATAAAGGAAGCTACGGTTCGGAGGAGTAACTACGAGCGCGTTTTTGATCCCCTTCTCTCGGGGGGGGGGGGCGATAGTTAACCCCGCATTGGGCATTGAGAAACTCTTCCTAATCTTTAACTCCAGAAGGGAAATCCTCACCACCCTTAACGCAATCTTATCCTACACGGGAGACGAACGTAGGATCGCCTTCTTCTTCGTTAACGAGGAGTTGATCAACAGAAGCAACCCGTGGGTTCTGCCGTGCCTTGAGGAGATCGCCACCACCGTGGTTAGAGTGATCAGGAAGGAGAGGGAGTTTAGGTTCTCAATTGTAAAGTCAATAAACAATGAGGTTGAAGGGGTAGAAATAAAAACGTGAATAATATGCTCCAGTTACTCAGCCATATTGGAGAGATACTGTTGGGTCTTGCTCTTTTTGCAACCTTCTATGTTTTTTATTTCTCAATGGAAAACGAGCGCGTCAAATGGAGGTACCTGGTTTTAATGGCATTGTTATTTATCCTTCTCGATGTTGGGAGCGACATCCTTAAAAATACCGGCCTTTCCAGCCCTGTCTTGGATGTTATCGGTTCCTCCGGGGAGTTTCTCGGTTCTATCCTGATCTTCCTGGTTCTCTTTATGGTGAGGAGGGGAAGGGTAAGGCTCAAGTTGGATTTCTCAAAAACCCCCATTGGTGAGGTTGAGCTTGACATCATCCCCGGTCTGTTTTTACTGGAATCCGGAAAGGACGAGTCCATCTGCAAGCTTTCCAGGGGAAGAAGGAGTTTAATCATCAGCCGGAAGAGAGAGGATTACTGGCGTTCTCTTGGATGTGATGCCCTAGTCCTGTGGCTGAGCAAGGTTGATGGTGATAACACCGTTCACCCCAGAAGACTTGAGTACCTGAACCATGTGATTGTGCAGTTCATGCAGGAAAAGGGGGAGAAACTCGTTTTTCTGGATGGTATTGAGTACCTAATCATCGAAAACGGGTTTGAGAGCGTCTTCAAATTCCTCACCTCCCTGAAGGATTACTCCCTTGTGAGCAATACCATGGTTATCGTGGAGATTGATGAAAGAACCCTAAGAAACCAGGAGAGGGCCCTATTAAAACGGGAATTCAAAGGCATAGCGGCTCCGTAGTGTCTCCGATTTCCCTACCCAACCTTCCAGAGTTTCGTGCATATCCACACAGATCAAAGCTCAAAATCTTTCAGAGAAAGGCCTAAGCAACCCTCAACCCTCGAGGAAGTCCATCAATAGCCTGAAAAAAGCTGTCTTCCGCCCGCTCGGGGTTATGAAGCGGTGCAGGATGAGCTTCCTCCTAATCTTGTTGTCTCTAAGGTTTTTTGGAAGCTCGTTAAAGTTTTTAGCCTTTGCCAGAGCCCTAACGACCTTCCATCCATCGGGAAGAAGCGAGTCGAAGTAGTTCTTCAGCCATTTCTCATCGATTGACCTGACGAAGAGCTCCCCTTCGCGCGAGAGGCGGTAGTAGGTGTGGTGTTTGTGAACCTCGAAGGCCTTCTTAAAGCGTGCCTTGCTCCTCTTTATCGCGCTTCCCGAGTCCCGCTCCACCAGCCCCGCTTCCATTAGGTCTTTTACCGCGTCCTCGATGAGGGAAAGCGGCAGCTCACTCATCTTGGCCATCATCTTGGCGTAGTCGACGCGGGCCTTCCTGAGGTGGGCTAGGACGTAGAGGTGAACCGGGAGGAGCCGCGCGGGCTGCATAGGTTACCCCCTTGAGCCTAACATGGCTTTGTCGCCGTCGCCCCCCTTCTCAGAGCCGCACTTTATAAATCTCCTCATCCAAGGGGAAGGTTTAAGGTATGTGGCGGCGAAGACTATGTGTAAATCCCCGGGGATGCCAGAAATGGTGAAGATAGGGATAATTATATGCGACCGCTACCGGACCTGCACCGGCGGCAAGTGCTTTAGAGCTTTAAGGGAGCGCGAGGGGGCGTTCAGCATATACAGGGGGCAGGAAGTCGAAGTTGTGGGCTACACCGCCTGCGGTGGCTGTCCCGGCGGCAACATAGAGTACGCCCCGGCGGAGATGAAGAAGAACGGCGTCGAGGTCATCCACCTGGCGACGGGATTTCTCGTGGGCTACCCGCCCTGCCCGTGGATAGACTACTTCAAGAAGTTCATCGAGGAGAAGTACGGCCTCAAGGTCGTTCTCGGAACCCATCCGATACCCCAGAAGTACTACGTAACGCACAAAGCCCTCGGGACGTGGGACTCGCCCGAATGGGAGGAGCGCCTGAAGTACGTCCTCTGCGATGAGGAGACCCGTAGGAAGTACGATTGAGCAGGTTGCTCTAAGTCTATGCCCTCGGAACGAAGCGGGGCGTTTTCTTTCTGTATTCTATCCATTCCTCTCCAAAGTACTCTTCGAGGGCCCCCTCCTCTTCTCCTATGAACCGCACCACCGAGGCCCAGTAAACGAGTGGAAGAAGGAGCATGAAGCCGCCGATCACGAGCGAGAAGCCCGGGAGGATTAGAAAGCCCCAGATCGAGTATATCGGGTGCCTGACCCTTGAGTAGCACCCCGTGGTCAGGAGCTTGCCCCTCGCGTGGGCCCTTGAGACCTGAAGGTAGCAGTAAAGCCAGAGCACAAGGCCGGAAACGAGGAGAAGAACTCCAAAAACGGGGAAAGTGGAGGTTAGGCTCAACCTGGCGTTCAGGTAAAAAGCGGAAATCGCGTAGAGCCCTGCTGTAAGCCCGACCTTGGGCTCTATACCCCAAAACCTCATGCTCATTCCTCGACGATTGGCTTCTCAATCGCCATCTTTTTCTCCCCAACCTGTTCCCACAGCTCGTCGAAGTTCTCAACGACCCTCTGAAGGGCGAGCTTTAAGTCTCTCGTCCTCGTGAAGAAGGCCACCTTGTTGGTCTTGTCCCTTATTCTGAGGAAGTTCGGGCCCATTCTGAACGCCGTTAAAACCTCGACGTCGAGGAGCTGGCTCACAACCGCCTTGAACTTTCGCGGGTCGCCGTGCTCTTTCTCTTCGAAGTCCTTGGCCTTGTTAGGTCTTTTTTCGAGGAGTTTGATACTCCCGTTCTCGCAGATTTCATAGATCGCGAAAAACTCCGAATCCCCGTAGTGGGCATCGATAAGCATCTCGTCGCTCTCCATTCCAAACGCAACCTTGAGACACCTCCCCCCACTCATGAGCATCACCACCGCAACTTCCGGATTTTAGCTTATAAGGGTTAGGGCCACCGAAAACTTTAAATACTGTGCATATGCACAAAACAATGAAGGAGAAAATGGAGGTGGTAAGTTATGAAAGTTGCGGTACCAACAAACGGTGGAGGACTCAACGACACGGTTGCCCCCGTGTTCGCACGCGCCCCCGCGTTCTTCATAGCAGAGGTTGACGAGAAGGGAAACGTAACCAACGAGAAGGTCATCCAGAACGGAGCGGCTATGGCTGGCGGCGGGGCCGGCCCGATGGCGGTTCAGACACTCATCAACGAGGGAGTTGAGGCAATAATAGCGCCGCAGGTCGGTCCGAATGCCCTCGGAGCAATAGGGGCGGCGGGCATAAGGCTCTACCAGGTCGCTCCTGGAACCCCGGTTGAGGAGGCTGTAAAGATGGTGGCAAGTGGAAGCGCCCCAACGTTCATCACACCAACGCCAATGGGGGCATTTCCGGCAGCCGGAACCCCTGCAAACCCACCGGTATATGGCCCCTACCCATCGACACCCCTGTATTCCCCGTACCCGGCCTACGGCTACGGCTTCGGCCCCGGCAGGGGCAGAGGCTGGGGCCGCAGAGGCGGCTGGGGTAGAGGTTTCGGACGTGGTGGTAGAGGCTGGGGTGCCCAGCTAGGCTACTGCCCATGGACGGGCCAGCCCAGCAGGAGAACGTGGCTTGCCAGGTTTTTTGGCTGGTGGTGACATCCCTTCTGGCTTTTGCCATTCTATTTTGAAACATGGATTATAAGGGGGAAAGCACATGCCACGGGGAATGGGAAGGGGCTACGGAAGGGGACGCGGGTTCTATTCGCTCGGAGGAGCCTACGGGATCATTGAACTGCTGATACTAATAGGCATACTCTACTTCCTGATCAAGCTTTTCCTAGTGGCTCTCCCGTACGCCCTCGGTCTGACGATGCTCCTCATAATCAGGGAGTTCATCAGGCCGCGCCCGGGAACCTGGTTCAGGCCATTCTGAACTTATGCAAACTTTTTTAAGTTCGGTTTTCCTAATTCCAGCGGAGGTGGTTGTGATGAGGATAATCGTGTCAACAATAAACGGGGGTCTCGACGACAGGGTGAACCCCGCATTCGGGAGGACTCCTACCTTTACGATAGTCGACGTTGAGAACGGGGGGATAACCAGCGTTCAGGTGCTCCCAAACCCCGGCTACTCCCAGCCGAGGGGTGCCGGAGTTACCGCGGCCCAGTTCGCCATCGATCAAGGCGCTGACGTTGTCATGTCAGGCCAGTTTGGACCCAACTCCTACGGCGTCCTTGAGGCGGCGGGAATAAGGATGATCTCGGCACCCGCAAACATGACCGTCCGCGAGGCCGTTGAGGCCTTCCTCCGCGGTGAGCTCTCCGGTCTGATCACGGGGCCCGAAGGCGGGGGTATGGGAGGTGGATACGGAGCCGGCTACGGTCGTGGTGGTATGGGACGTGGCATGGGCCGCGGAAGAGGAGCCGGCGGCGGAATGGGAAGAGGCCGCGGAAGAGGCAGGGGCGGCTGGTGAGTGGTCTCACAAGCTTCCTCATGTTTTTCAGGTGGTTAGGATGAGGCTGGCCGTTATCTTTGAGAACCACGCCGGTTACAAAAAGGGCCTCCTCGGCTACCACGGATTTTCCGTTCTTGTAGAGCACCATGGAAGGAGCGTCCTTGTGGATACCGGAACCGATGGTAAAGTTCTGCTCTGCAATATGAAGGCACTGAACGTTTCCCCCGAAGACATCGACGCGCTCTTCATAACCCACGGCCACTACGACCACACCGGCGGTCTAAAAGCCTTTCTTGAAGCACGAGGGGAAATTGACGTCTACGCACACCCAGGGATTTTCCAGAGGAGGGCCGCTCTAAAGCCAAAGTTCAGGGAGATAGGCATCCCCTTCACAAGGGAAGAGCTTGAAAGCCTTGGCGCGCGCTTCCACCTGAGCCCGAAACCGATGGAGTTCCTCCCGGGCTTCCTGAGCTCGGGCGAGATAGAGAGAAAGCACTGGAACAGGGCCGTTGGATACCTCACAAAAAACGGCGAGTACGTTAAAGACCCGGTGAAAGATGACATGGCACTCATTGTTGATCTGGGAAAAGAAGTTGCCGTAATAACGGGTTGCGGGCACAGTGGGATCCTAAACATAGCGGAGCATACTCTAAATCTCGCGGGTAAACCAATAAAAGCCCTTATCGGGGGATTCCATCTCAGGGAGGCTAGGAAAGAACTCCTGCGGGAGACCATCGAGGGAGTTAAGTCCATCGGCGTGGAAAGGCTGTACGCAGGCCACTGTACCGGAATCGATGAATACGCCTACCTGAAGGCCAACTTTGGAAACGTAGAACCGCTATACGTGGGACAGGTTATTGAGGTCTAAATATCGGGCTAGATATGCCCCCAAGGAAAAAATACTGACAACTCTCCTGAGGTCTGTAGATCCACGACCTAAAAAGAGTCCATCATACCGAGGGCTCTAGGAGATTGTGGAGGCCGCACATTACTTCGATCACAAAAGGCCGAGACGGAGTTGAGGGATACTGCCCCCTCCTTGAGTGGGACAATGTGTGGAAAAACTTTAAGGAAGTAGGGGCGAATATAACAGGGGGTAAATATGAAGAAGTTCCAGCTCTACGCAGGTTTTCTCGCACCTCTGGTTGCCCTCACAGGTATAGGGACCGCCGCGTACATCAACCGTTCCTGGTGGCGGATCACGGAAAACGCAATAAGTGATATGGGAAGGGTTGGCCTGCCCTACAACTGGGTGATGGACAGCGCCTTTGTAATAGCCTCCATCTTAGGGGTTTACTGCACCCTAGCCCTGTTGAAGGGGCTCAAAAATCCAGTTCAAAAAGCTGGCATTGGCACCTTCACCGCAGGCCTCTTTTTCCTAGGTCTCATAGGCCTTTTCCCCGAAGGCACGTCCCCGCACTACTATGTGAGCTGGGCCTTTTTCGTGACAGCGGGCTTTGGTATACTAATAACCGGAATCGGGTTTTATATAGAGAAGAACCGGACGTTTGGTGCCTTTAGCATCACTCTCTTTGTCCTAGCATGGCTCCTTTCAACAGCGGCGATGAGGGCCTTCAAGGGCGTTGCAGTATCTGAATCCATCGGCACTTTTGGAATCGTGACCTGGTACTATGTCCTTCTTACGCGGCTTAAGGAGGGTGCCCCTGGCTCAAAACTCTGAGCCCTCCACTTTATATACACCAGTTGTACCCACAACGTTTATCCTGACACCGTTTCTCACACTGCTTGCAGTGGTTGCCGTCATATACTCCCCGTCAACCGTCTGTGAGGTTCCTGCATCTTTACCAGAGCCTCAGCCGCGGGGAAAGGCAGTGACGGAAAAGGTTTTAGCTATCGGGGCGTAACCCCAATGGTGACCACCATGCTGGAGATAGATCTTTCCGGGAAGCTGGCCTTCACGACTGCATCGAGCAAGGGCATAGGATTCGGCGTCGCGAGAGTTCTTGCAAAGGCTGGAACGGATGTTGTACTTCTCTCGCGGAGCGAGGAGAACCTGCGGAGGGCGAGGGAGAAAATACAGGCCGAGAGTGGTGTAAACGTTGATTACATCGTTGCCGACCTCACAAAACGCGAAGACCTGGAGAGAACGGTGAAAGAGCTTGAAAACATCGGCGAACCTGAGGTATTCTTCTTCTCCACGGGCGGTCCAAAGCCCGGCTACTTCATGGAGATGGACATG
>JALVUT010000157.1:11426-11701 GCA_027035445.1 Thermococcus sp. | reverse complement strand
TTATCCACAAGCTCCACAGGCCAAGTCTGCTTGTAATCCTTCAGGTTCTCAACGGTAATAAAGACAGTCACATTATCACCGGCCTTTACTGCACCCGGTTCAACCTCAAGCCACGCGGAAAGACCATCCACCACCCGCGAAACACTCACACTCCCGCTTTCCTCGTTCTCCTCACTCTTCCGCCCGTTGCTAACAGAATACAGTTTAACCGTGTAAGAGTGCTCTCCAGCCTGAGCAAGCCAGCGGAGAGTAAAACTCTTCAGAGTAAAACTCTT
>JALVUT010000157.1:0-11416 GCA_027035445.1 Thermococcus sp. | reverse complement strand
ACTGCCGTCCCTTGGAACCGACGGCTTATACGTAACACTCTCAATCCTCAAACTCCCAGAACTTCCACTTGAAGTTACAGTGATGTACCCCTGATCCCCCTTAGAGGAAACCCCGAAGTCAAAGGTGCCGTGGTACTCGGACGTGCCCGGGGCGCCGTAGGTGATCGCGGTCACAGGAACCGTTACGGTCCCTCCAGCCGGAACGGTCACATAGTCCGTGTGAGGTGAGGTCCACTCATAACCCCCGTTCGGCTGGGGAACGCTGATCTGAAGGGAGTAGCTCCCGCTGATGCCGCCCTTATTGTTGTCATTTGTGATTATAATGCTGAAGTCAACACTCTCACCAGCAGTAACCCGAGTCCTTCCAGAAGTTCTCGTACGCGTCATTGTTTTCACCCGTCTGGGTGCTCGCCGCTACGTAGTCTGAGGACACTGCAGAGCTTGCCATAAAACCAAGAATCAAAACTATGAGAAGTAGTCCAATCACCCTCCTCACCATATCACCTTTATACTGTTCATGACAATAGCATAAAAACGTTTTCTATCCATATTTCACATACTATTTAGAATAGTTAGCAAAAAACGGAGACACCTCACCAGGGCACACTCTTCCAGCCAAACCGGTAGGCGAGGTAGTTGGCACCCCAGTGAATGAGGGGCGACACCAGCAGCAGGAAGATCATTTGACCCGAGGTGAGGGTCTTAACCGGATAACCCAGGGCCAGGGCCGCTATCAGAAAGCCCAGCTGGTCGAGACCAATTGCAGGATATCCCCTGGGGAGGCCGGCCCGCCTCTTGATGAAGCTTCCAACGAGGTCGCCCAGAAGGGCACCGAGGGAGAGCAGAAAAGCCAGCAGGACCGCAGTTCTTAACCCCCCGTAGTAACCTGGAGTCATGAAGTACTGGAGCACACCAACGATAGTCCCCACGGAGAGTCCGCCAAAGAACCCCCTCCAAGTTTTACCATCACCGAACAGACGATGACCGTCTCGCCAAGTCCTTCCACCGTCCATGGGCTTTCCGCCACCGAGTACGACGGGTGAGGCGTTGGCAAAGTACGCGGGAAGGATGTACCAGAACGCTTCCAGCAGGGAGTTCATTTGACCACCGCCGGGTTTAAAGTTCGAGAGTTTTTAAGTTTTCGCGTGCAGACGAAGGATCCCGGCTGTGTACACAGGGGTAGAGGTTAAAAGGAGAAAGTTGTAGGTAAGGGCGGTGGGTAAAATGGGGGCGGTCAAGAATATCCTCCTGATGGCAATTCTCGCCCTGATAATCTGGGGGGGATACGTTGCCTACGCCGTTCTAACGCTCCACCCGACGTTTAATGCGGGGTGGGGTTACGTAAACGAGAACATCACAGAGCTGCAGATAAGCGGAAACCTGGGAAGACCCCTTCTCGTGCCCCTCTCAATAAAAGGGGTGACCCTAACCCTGAACAACATAGAGATCGCCACGGTAAAGCACTTTGAGTACCATGCAACGAGCAGCAAGGTCTCTGTTGTGGTCGTCATGAGCAATGCCAACCTGATCAAAGCCTTCATAGCGTACATGAACAACGGAGAGCGAGGGAAGGCCACCCTGCATATAAAGGGAACCCTCCTGGGTATTATCCCGGTAAACCAGAGCCTGAGCAGAGAGATCCATGAGGATGTACTGAGTGGTTTCAACTTCACCGCCGAGAGCAGACCGATAACCGTGGGCGGAGTCGAGATAGGGGACACCCCCGCGATACTTGGTACGAGAACCGAGTGGGGGGGAACAAAGGGCAACTACGCCATTATTATATGCCATGCAAGGCTCTACAACCCCAACCGGGTGCCAGTACCCGTTAAAAATATAAGCTACGTGATCAGGGTGGACGGCATAAAACTTGGAAAGGGGAGCATAATCAAAGGCACTGTGATCCCGGCCAACGGATACGGCACGGTGAACGCGCGTATTTTAATAAACACCGCAGTGCTGCCGGAAGTCTGGGCCGCCCATGTTAAAGCAGGTGAGGAGAGCACCGTAAGCGCAACCGTGTACCTGGATATAAGCCTCCTCGGAGAAAACTACAGGATACCCATCGAGACCACGAGCGCCAGGGTCAAAACGAACTTCATAGGAACATTAAGAAACCTCCTGAACGGATGAAGGTTTTTAAGCTCCGCTTCTCCCCTTTTTCTGGTGAGAAAGGTGGGAAGAATAAACGTCAGGGAAGTTCATGAATTTCTCAACGACATGTGGGAGAGCATTTTTAGACTCAACGATGAACTGAAAAGGGAATTGGATGAAAAGGAGTTCAGTGTTGAGCCAGTTGAAGAAGCGTTCGGGGCCTACATCTTCATAGACGGGGAATGGAGGTTGATGAAGTACCCCCATCCTGCATTTGAGATAAAGCCGCAGATGGAAGTCGGGGCCACACCGGAGGGATACTACCTAGTGATTGCCATCCCAAGGGAGAGAGTGAGCGGGAACTTTGTAGGTTCCTTCCTCAAGGGCTTCCAACGGAGCTTCATCTACGGTGCCGAGGATTTTCTCAGCGACGTCTATAACTGGAGGCGTGACGGAAGGGCCTCCCCGACGGAAGTCATCGAACGGATTGACGAAAGTGGCGAGAGGATCTTCCAGTTCGAGGCAAACTTCGAGAACGTGGAGGAACTTGTAGAGGGTATTAAGCGCGTAATTAAAATAGGGAAGAGGTTCAATGTCTTCGAGTCATGAAAAAGGTGGACGACTGACCGAATTTGAAGAGTACCACTGTGAGATCTTCAGGAGGGATATAGGTCCCCCTCAGGACACCGTAGGGAGGGAGTGCAGCTCCACTACGGGGGAAAGGGGCGGCATGATTTATATGCCGGAGAAGGGTTTAAAACTTGATGAGGATGAATTTTTCATAGGTTCCCCGGGAATATGGTTGGAGGCGGTACAGAGGTTCTTCACAGTGAGTTCCGGAAGGTGTGGTGATGGACAGTAAGAAGGTGGGTTTCCTCGCCTCTGGTCTGCTGGTGATAGTGCTCCTCATCTGGTGGGCTGGCATAGAGGAGGTTCTCGAAGTAGTTGCGGCTTCTAAATGGGACTACCTCCTTCTCGCGTTTCTGATGTACATCTCCGGGATCGTTTTATGGGGCCTCCGGTGGCGCATTCTCCTTGAGAGCCTCGACATACACGCCGCGTTCAGGTACACCATAAACGCAATCTTCATCGGGGTGTTCTTTAACAACATCACCCCCGGTGCCAGGGGGGGCGGGGAGGCCATGCGAATGTATTACCTCTCAAAACGCTCCGATGGGACGTATGGACCGGTGTTCGCAACCGTTGCCGCGGACAGGATACTCGATCTGATCCCCGTGGTAACGATGCTCTTTCTCTCCACAGTTTATGTATACCACCTTGGCTCACAGAGCCTCACAATCGTCCTGCTGGTACTCAACGGGATTCTTGCATCCCTTGTCGTAATCAGCCTTATCATAGCCCTGAACGAGAGGAGAACGAAGAAACTGCTCTACTGGCTCCTGAGGATAGCCCGCAGGATCATGCCGGGAACGGTTAAAAGGTATGAAGACAGGCTTATACGGGTCATAGAGACGAGTGTGCCCCAGTTCCAGGAGGGCCTCAGGCTTCTGATGAGGGACAAGCGGGCTTTTTTCCTTGCACTGCTCTGCTCATTTTCCTTCTGGGCCATGACACTCCTCCGCACCTACTTCGTCTTCATGAGTATAAACTACCCGACTGGTATAGACAAGATAATGGTCGTCACCATGGTGAGCATCGTGGTTGGTCTGGTGAGTGTTGTCCCAGGGGGGGCAGGCCTGATCGAGGTTGTGAACTCCGGGACGTACGTTCTTTTGGGGATAGGCAAGGACTTCGCCGTGACGGCCACACTGGTGGATAGACTGATCTCGTACTGGATCCCGACGTTTCTGGGGGCTGCCCTCACAACGCACTTCGGGGCGCGCATCAGAGAGGAAAAGAAAAGTTTAACTGGAGAAAAGGGAAGGGACTGAATATGAAGTTTGGTATAGTGGCCAGACGGGATAGAGAGGCGGCCCTAAAGCTCGCCTATAGGGTTTACGATTTTCTAAAGGTCAGCGGTTACAGGGTCTTCGTCGACAGAGACACGTACAGTCACCTCCACGAGTTCGATAAGGGGGACGTTGTGCCCTTGGAGGAATTCAATGTGGACTACATAATCGTGATAGGTGGGGATGGGACGATCCTCCGCGTGGAGCACCGCACAAGAAGGGACATCCCCATACTTGGGGTAAACATGGGGACCCTGGGCTTCCTGACCGAGGTCGAGCCGCACGAGACCTTTTTTGCAATCAGCAAGTTAATAGAAGGTGAGTACCACATAGATGAACGCATCAAACTTCGAACCTACGTCAACGGGAGGGGCAACATTCCAGACGCCCTCAACGAGGTGGCCATCCTGACGGGCATCCCGGGGAAGATAATCCACCTGAGGTACTACGTTGACGGTGGTCTGGCGGATGAAGTCCGCGCTGACGGACTCATAATCTCAACCCCCACAGGATCCACCGGCTACTCCATGAGCTCCGGCGGGCCGTTCGTTGACCCCAGGTTGAGGGTGGTGGTGCTTGCCCCCCTAGCCCCCATAGCCCTCAGCTCACGTCCCATGGTCATCCCGGCGGAGAGCAAGGTCGACGTACGCAACCTCTCATCAACGAGGAAGGTGATTCTTGCCATAGATGGACAGTTCTACACATACCTGAAACCAGAAACTGAAATACGGGTTGAACTCTCCCCAAGGAGAACCAGGTTCATCCGCTTCTCAGACGAGATATATCCCAAATATGCCATGAAGATAAAGAAGAAATTTTAAAGGGGTTCAAACTCATTGAGGAGTAACGCACGCTCTTTATCCCCGATAGACTTAGGATCGACTACCACCACAAAGGCCGAGTTGTTAAGAACCGCGTAGTCCTTGACAGCAACGAGAAACCTGAAGAGGGCCGGGAAATCGTTGTACATGAGTAAGTACTCCATCCCGTCCAGTACGGTAACCCCTCCCGGTTTTTCCCTCATGAAACGTATTGCCCTCTCCTGGAGAACGTGGAGTTTTGTTGGTGGGATTCCCCTGTCTGTGGCCTGGGTTATCCAGACCAAAGCAACGCTGTCTCCCAGCTCCTTATATCGGTCAGGCGAACGGGCGAATATGAGGGCGGTGCCTCCCAGCTCTCTCAGGAAATTGATAAGCTTGCCGATCCCCTCTTTGTTCATGAAGAAAATGTACGAACCTGTTAGTTTTCCAGAGGCCCCCGATTCCGAATGGGGAGCCGGTGGAAGGTAATATCTCTCAGAAAAGAGGATGTAGTTTATCATGGTGTAGATCACACCTACGATGGATACCCCGTAGAAGAGAGTGAGAATAATGTTGAGGTGGGGAAGGGCCATGAAATCGGTGATGAGATCGATAAGCCTTCCAGCAACCGCAAATCCCAGAAAGATCGCTGCATTCCGGATAAATGGCCTGAGTTCAGCCATATATCTGTTCCAGCGCTTGAGGAAGAAGAGCCATATGTAGAAGATTGCAAGGAACAGCACCGCATCGTAGAACAGGCTGTAGTACGGTACTATCAACCCCATAAAACCTCAACCTCATCGGTCCTGAACTTCTGCTTAACCACGGTATCATCAATCTTAAACCTTACCCCACCGCGGTACATTCTCAGGGCGGTGTATGCTATCATAGCACCGTTATCACGGCACAGGTCGTAGGGGGGAACGAAAAACCTTACACCCCTGTCTTCCGCCATCACCCTGAGCATCTCCCGGAGGCGGTTGTTGGCGGCGACTCCCCCCACCAGAACCACCTCCCTCTTGCCGGTGTGGGCGACAGCCCTTTCAGTGACCTCAACCAAGGCGGCGAACGCCGTCTCCTGGAAGGAATACGCCAGATCCTCGATGCGGTACTTTCCAGTCCTATATTTCCTCACAGCTTCTGTTAAAACCCCGGAGAAGCTTAGATCCATCCCCTTCACAGAGTAGGGGAGTCCTATATAGTGATTTCCCTTCAGTGCCAGTTTCTCCATCTTTGGACCACCGGGAAAGCCTATGCCGAGCTCCCGGGCGAAGGTGTCTATGGCGTTGCCTATGCCTATGTCAAGGGTTTCACCGAAAACGCGATATCTGCCACCCTCCAGAGCCAGAACCTGCGTGTTACCCCCGCTCACGTAAAGGCCGACGGGGTCTCTAACGCCGAACATCTTGGTGATTTCGACGTGTGCTATGCAGTGATTCACACCTATTATGGGCTTATTGTACTTTATTGCCAGTGCCCTCGCTGCAGTTGCGACAACCCTGAGGCACGGGCCGAGCCCTGGGCCCTGGGAGAACGCGATAATGTCAACACTATCCATGGTCGTTCCCGCCTCCTGGAGGGCCTTCCGGAGGAGTGGCTTCAGAAGGCGGGCATGGTGCTCGGCGGCCTCCTTTGGATGAATCCCACCTTTTTCAGTTGTTAGGGTGTGGAATACATTGGCAAGAACCCTTTCCCCGGTAACGATGCCTACGCCAAGCGTGTGGGCGGTGCCCTCTATGCCGAGTGCTATCATTGAGTAACCCTCTCCGGGGGGTATAAAAAGGTTATCGGTTACTCCCCCGCACGATAAATCCCGCCCCCAAAAGTCAGGAAGTCAGTCCACGATGCATGAGCCAAGAATCCGGCCTCGGGGTTCGGTCTGTCGTCAGAGAAGGCTTCCTTTCGATAGGAACTCCCAACGACCCTCCCAACGAACCACGTGTGATCGCCGTAGTTCCTCTCATCGATGAGATGACACTCCACATTGGCCAGGGCACCCCCTATGCTGGGGGTTCTTATCGCCTTCGAGGGAACAAAACTTATCGATGTTTCCCTCAGCTTCTCCGGCCCGTGCTTTGTCCCCACAATCCAAACGTCGTTGAGCATTTCCAGATTAGGAACGCTCACAACAAACTCACCATACCTCTTAACGAGCCGCCAGGTGTATCTCTCCCGGGCTATGGCGACACCCACCATGAAAGGCCTAAAGGAAACGACGGTTACCCAATCAGCGGCCATAACGTTGACTTCATCATCATGGCCGGCAATTATCAGATAGGTTCTCATGGGGTACAGAAGCCGGTAGGGTCTCATGGTACCACCAGTATGAAGACGTATTCATCCTATAAAAATTTGAATGTCATCGGAGGGAGAGCCAGTGAATGGCCCTAGCAGCCCTCTCTGGTGTTGGGAAGTTCTTTATTCCCGCCTTTTCGAGGAGTCTAACACCGCCCCTAACGAGCTCGCCTGCCATAAAGTTAACGACGAGCGGCTTGCCGCACCTAGCATCGATCACGGCCCTGGCTACATCCTCCCCCGGAACGAATATCGGAGGCACGCAGATGACGAGGAGGGAATCAACGTTCTCATCCCGGCAGACTGTCTCAATAGTCCTCCTGTACCTCCCGTAGTCGGCGTCGGCTATCAGATCGATGGGGTTCCCCACCGAGCACTGGGGTGGAAGGAAGGAGCGGAGTTCATCAACGGTTTCTTTGCTCAGTCCCGCTATCTGGAGGCCAAGCCTCTCGAGTTTGTCGGCCGCCAGAACACCCGGCCCCCCGGAGTTGGTGATTACCGCAACGCGCTTTCCGGCTTTTCCGTACATCTCAAAGACCTTGGCGGCATCAAACAGCTCCTCCATCTCCCCAACCTCCACGGCACCGGCCTGCCTGAAGGCCGCGCGGTATATATCGTAGGAACCTGCCAGCGAACCGGTGTGGCTTGATGCTGCCCTGGCACCGCTCTCGCTCTTTCCGGCCTTGAGGACAATGACGGGTTTTCTGCTCGAGGCATAGCGGAGGGCCTCGAGAAAGCGCCTTCCATCCCTTACGCCCTCAATATAGAGGGCTATCACCTTGGTGTTCGGGTCATCGGCAAAGTACTCCAGGAAGTCGCTCTCGTTCAAATCGGCGGCGTTTCCGTATGAAACAAAAGCCGAGAAACCTATCCCCTCATCGTTGCCCATCGCCAAGGCAGCGCCACCGAAGGCACCGCTCTGGCTTATCAGAGCCAGACCTCCGGGCTTGACGCGCACCTCGAAGGAACCAAAAAACTTCCCGTGGAGACCAAATATGCCGGCGCAGTTGGGGCCTATCACACGGACACCATACTTCACGGCCCTCTCGACCAGCTCCCGTTCTAGTTCCTCGTTCCCGACCTCGGAAAAGCCAGCGCTTACGACAACAGCACCTTTAACAAGGGGCCCCACCTCATCCATCAGCGGGGGAACGGCTCTGGCAGGCACCACGATTATCGCAGTATCAACGGGTTCTTCAAGCTTCGGTCTGATTTCAAAGGACTCCCCTGCAACCTTAACGCTTCCGCCCCTGGGGTTGATCGGGATTATCTTCCCACCAAAGCCACCCTCAACGATGTTCCTCAGGATTTCACGGGCTATAGCACCCTCCCGGAACGAGCCGAATACCGCGACGCTGGAAGGATAAAAGAAAAAGTCCATTCACTCACCCCCTTCGTTGTCTTCAGGGGAAATGGAATCAGCATCCACATCGACTCCCTCCCGTGAACCCTTCTCTTTTTTCCTGCGGCCCTTCACCAGGAACACCACGAGAGCAGAAACAAAGGTGATGGTCAATGCACCGTAAAGGTAGGGTGTTGTTCTGCGCTTTGTGACACGTATGAGTACTAGGGTAGGGGAAACAAGCTTGTACTTCCCCCCCTTTACCGTTATCTCGTTGAAAGAGCCGGGCAGTCGAACCATGACCTCCCACTGCTTCTCGGTTAGGCTCTCACTGTATTTCACCTGCGGGTGGGTGACACCAACTATGATGAGCTGATCACCCTCGATCCTTCCCGACATGCTCACTGGGTGCATGGTCCCCCTGAACGCATCGAGCAGAAGGGTTTTGACGGTATCACTTGCGT
This sequence comes from Thermococcus sp., assembly GCA_027035445.1. The sequence continues at coordinate 2,511 of JALVUT010000157.1, read as the reverse complement.
TGGCACCGGAGAAATTGGCGGTGAACTGCAGGTAGCCCTGATTCGGGTTGTATGATAGAACTATCGTCTTGTGGGTCTCGTTCAGGAACTTCATGACGGAGACCTCCCCGCTCGTAAGCTGTATTAGAGGGATGAAATCTCCCCCTTTCCATACGGCCACGTGGTCGGCCAGTTCGTTGGGAGCCGGCGCCAGATTTTCGATATTGTACTCCGTGGGGAGTATCAGTGTGAGCTTGCTCCAGCGGTATGAGAAGACACGTCCCCTGAACACAAAATTAAGGGGACCGTAAACGGGGCACCTGAGCGTGCGCTTGCTCCCCACCAAGAAGTTTGTCATGTCAAAGGAAACGACGGCCGACCAGTTCTTTAAAAGACTGACGGGTCCACCAGCAGGCAAATAAATGGTGCTGTTCAGGCCCTGTACCGCAAGTTTATTGTTGAAGTCATCCTTGAGGTTGGTGTACACAAGCTGGCGGACAAAATCCCTGAACTCATCCCTGGCCCGGGTTGTATTGTTCGCGGCAATCCTGCTGAAGTAGGCCCTGTAATAGGGATCCTTGAGAACGGCGTACACCGTGAAGTGCGCCATTCCCGAAGCGTCCACCTGGATCATCATCTCGATATTAAACACGTTCTGAGGGCTGTTCTCCGCTGCCACAGGCCGAATCGCCAGTGCAGAAGCCATGAGAATAAATATAAGGATAAACACGATACTCCTCCCCATCCCCATCACCTCCGGAAAGAGTGACCGGGAGAATAAAAAAGCTTATTGGTTCCTCCAACTAAGGGAGAACCATGGGAAAAAAGTACAGAAAAGTCGTGGTCGGGGGAACCTTTGACAGGCTCCATCTGGGCCACAAGGCACTGCTGAGAAAGGCCTTTGACGTTGGGAAGTATGTCTACATCGGACTGACGGCCGATGAAATGGTGAGAAGCAAACCGTACGCCGAGAAGGTGCTTCCGTACGGGCTCAGGCTCCGCGACCTGATAAAGTTCCTTGCAGTCAACGGTTACTCAAACTACCGTATACTAAAGATACACACGGCAATAGGGTTCGCCGCGGAGCTGAGGTCCCTTGAGGCCATCGTAGTGAGCGAGGAAACGTACAAAGGCGCCCTCATAGTCAACAGTGCCAGAGAGGAGCGTGGAATGAGGCCACTAAAGATAGTCACCATTGGGATAGTGAAAAGTTCCCTCGGACCTAGAATAAGCTCATCCCTCATACGGGCGGGCCTCATAGATCCTTTTGGAAATCCACTCAAGGCTCGAAAGACGTTTAAGGGATGAGGGCACAACACTTACGGTGATACACATGGAGATGAAACTTGATGAGCCGGTTATAGCGATTAACTTTAAGACCTACGCTCAGGCTACGGGTGAGGGGGCCCTTAGAATAGCCAAGGCCGCTGAAAAGGTCTGGAAAGAAACGGGGATAACCATAATGGTAGCCCCGCAGCTGGCCGACCTCTACCGCATTACGCAGGAGGTTGAGATCCCGGTCTTCGCCCAGCACATAGACCCGATTAAGCCGGGCAGCCACACCGGGCACGTTCTTCCGGAGGCCGTTAAGGAGGCCGGAGCAGCTGGAACACTCCTGAACCACTCGGAGAACAGGATGATTCTGGCCGACCTCGAGGCGAGCATCAGGAGGGCGGAGGAAGTCGGCCTCATGACTATGGTCTGCTCCAACAACCCGACAGTTTCAGCGGCGGTGGCAGCACTCGGCCCGGACTACGTTGCAGTTGAGCCCCCCGAGCTCATCGGAACCGGAATTCCTGTCAGCAAGGCCAAGCCGGAGGTCATCACCAACACGGTGGAGCTGGTCAGGAAGGTCAACCCCGAAGTGAAGGTTCTCACGGGCGCGGGAATTTCCACCGGTGAGGACGTAAAGAAGGCCCTCGAGCTTGGAAGCGTTGGAGTCCTCCTCGCAAGCGGCGTTACAAAGGCCAAAGACCCGGAGAAGGCGATCCGGGATCTGGTGTCGCTGATAGTCTGAGGACTTTAGAGCTCTTTTCCAAAATTTATTCCATTGACTTTCTTGAAGAGCTTAATTAAATTGAGAAACTGGGATAAAACTCCACTCCAGGGGTTTGAGGACCCAGGGAACTTTAAAGGGCAGGTTTTTCATTAAAGACTGTCTTGAATTGCTACTTGCCAAAGGTGCATACCCTAAATTTATCCTTTACCTTGAATTTCACGTGAAAAGTGTCTTCAAGGCCGAGTCCCATTTTCTTTTTGACGTCCGCAGGACGCCATACCCCAAGGGAGTCCATAAATCCAGCCAGTCTATGGAGAAATCAACCCTACGGGGAGTACTCTTGAAAAGCACCACTCTAAGAATAGTGCATTAAAGGCAGGCACAAATTTTCCATCAACGCTTTGCACCAGCAAAGGGTTGTATGGTAGCCCCGCCGGGATTCGAACCCGGGTCGCGGGATCCAAAGTCCCACATGCTTGGCCGCTACACCACGGGGCTGCCCGATAGAAAGAGCCGGGAAGAAACTTATAAAG
>JALVUT010000156.1 GCA_027035445.1 Thermococcus sp. | reverse complement strand
CACTCCTCCACCCTGCTTATCCGGGCCGCTACGGCTTTCAGTTCGGCCATCTTGGTGACCGGATGCACTTCGTTCAACGTCAGGAAGTTAACCTGCCAGTGGTTGGGCATCCCTATGACCCCTTCCCGGATGTGATCCGTAACGACCGCCCTGGTGATGACCTCTCCCCTTCTTGTCTCAACCTTGACCAGATCTCCGTCTTTGATGGTGAACTTTTGGGCGTCGGCAGGGTTGATCATAACGTACTGCTCGGGCCAGCGCTTCTGGAGGCTAGGGCTCTCCCTGCTCATGGTTCCGGTGTGCCAGTGGCCGACCAGCCTGAAATTGGTGAGCCAGAGTGGGTACTCTTCATCCGGAATCTCCGGTGGCTCCATCCAGTCAACGGCAACCAGGTGCGCCTTTCCATCGCCCGTCTTAAAAGCGTTCTTGAACAGAATCTTGGCGCCTTCACCGGGCTCGGTACACGGGAAGAAGCATCCCTCAGGGTGCTGTGCGAGGTACTCCGGTGTTGCCCCCTTGAAGAGTGGGATGACGCTGTTTATTTCCCTCAGTATCTCATCCGGGTGCTCGTACTTGAAGTACTCACCGAGGTCAAGCTCCTTTGCAAGCTCCACCACGATGAGCCAGTCTGGTTTGGCCTCTCCTGGTGCCTCGGCAGCTTTATATGTCCTCTGGACACGCCTCTCAGCACTTATGGCCGTTCCGGTCTTCTCGAACCAGGCCGCGGCCGGGAGGACTACATCCGCGTACATAGCGGTCTCGGTGAGGAAGATATCCTGGACAACCAGGAAGTCGAGCTTCTTGAGCTGCTCGCGGACCCAGGCACTGTTGGGAGCGGACTTGGCTATGTTACCGCCGATGATGTACATCATGCGTATCTTGTTGCCGATTTCCCTGATCATACTGGTCAGGTCCAGGCCAGCCCAGTCCGGGATTGGAAAGCCCCAGAGCTTCTCAACTTCCGCACGGGCAGCCTCATCAGTAACTAGCTTCCCGGTTGGGAGCTTGTTCGGGGCTATACCGGTCATTGCCGCACAGAACCCACACTGTGCACCAGGGAAGACGCCGCTCCAGACTCCCTCCTTCCCTATATTCCCGGTTATTGCTATTATGTCCGCAATCGCGAGGGCAAGGTTGAAACCGTTAACGTGTTGGTTCATACCCTCGTTTACCAAAAAAGCGGTCTTCCTAGTGGCTATGAGTCTTGCAACCTTCTTTACCTCCTCCGCTGGAACACCCGTGATCTTCTCGGCCCATTCTGGAGTGTACTCCTTGATCTTTTCCCTGAGCCCCTCAAAGCCAACCGTCCTCTCCTGGACGAACTCCCTGTTGTAAAGCTCCTCGCCTATTATTACGTTGAGCATCGCGAGGGCCAGGGCCAAGTCGGTTCCGGGGTATGGCTTGAGGTGGAGTGAGGCGTACTTGTGACCCCTTGTCGAGCGCGGGTCTATTACCACCATCTCAACACCGTTGTCGATAACGGCCTTCTCTAGGTACTGTCCAAACATAACCGGTGCTGTTTCGGCCGGGTTGTGACCCCAGATCAACACCAGCTCTGCTTTAGCGATATCCTCAAAAGGATTTGTCGCCGCGCCACTACCGAAGACCTTTACCCTGGCCGGCGAATTGGAGTACTGACAGTACCTGCCGGGAAAGTCGAGGTTGTTGGTTCCAAGGGCCTTGGAAAGTTTGTGGACTAGGTAGTTCTCTTCAAACGTTATCTTCTCACTTCCTAGAAAGGCAAGGGCTTCGGGCCCATAGTTTTCCCTGACCTCCTTTATCTTCCCGGCGATTATCCTGTATGCCTCCTCCCAGCTTATCTCCTCGAACTTCCCTTCGCCCCTATCGCCGACTCTTCTTAGTGGCTTCCTAAGCCTGTCAGGGCTGTTAATGAACTGATAGGAGGCAGTACCCTTAGGGCAGAGCTTTCCCCTGTTCACAATGGTCGGATGGTCATAGTCGAACTCTATCCTCCGTATGTAGCCATTGACACTGACCGCATAGAACCTACAACCCACGGAACACCATGGGCACACAACAGGCACGAGTTTTTCGGCCACGTTCATCACCTCTGAATCCACTGACTGACTAGTCATTAAGAATGTTGCGCTTGTACTTTATATAGCTTTCGTGTACTGGGTAAACACATTAATAAACGACAATGGAATTAAGCAAAGTAGAATATTTTACAAAAGGGAGGTGCGGTGTCTTTATATTTCAGCCGAGAGCTTGAGGTAGGATGTGATCACCTCGACAACGTGGTTGAGATATTCCTCATCGCCAAAACCGATGCATTCCCTTGCATGTAGATAGTGGAGCAGGGCGCCAAGGAAGACCTGGAAGGCGACTAGTGCCTGGGCGAAACCCACTTTCGTGTAAACCATTATCCTACGTGCTCCTGTCCTTAAGAGCTCAGAACAGGATTCATGGTACAGCAGGTTAAGGGATTTGCTCCTTTTCCTCAGGGTCAAGAGGCCGAAAAATATCTCCCGCCGGTAATTCTGGTCGTAGAACTCCATAAACTCCCTACCAAGGGCCAGGAGAAACTCCCTGAGCGTAGGATACGAAACCGTGATGTATGGATCCTGGAGGGATGGGAAGGCCCCAATGGGCATGGAGTCAACGGCAACCTCCTTTATGAGGTCATCCTTGCTCTTGAAGTAGAGGTAGAACGTGCCCTTGGCAACTCCTGCACGATTCACTATCTCATCTACCGTGGTCTTATCGAAGCCCTTCTCCGCAAAAAGCTCCAGGGCGGCGCTTACTATC
>JALVUT010000155.1 GCA_027035445.1 Thermococcus sp. | reverse complement strand
CCCTAGCGAGGCCCCACATGACGAGCTTCTCCGCCACTTCAGTGCTCCCCTCCATACCCAGCTCCCCGAGGTACTTCATCACGTAGCCCCTGGCAAAGCTCCTAAGTTCGTCCGCTTCCGCTCCAGCGAGTGCAAGCGCTGTGGCCGTAATGGCGCGTCCTATCACTTCTATACTGTCCTTGCTGACCTTATCGACGGTATCCTCACTGGAGTGGTAGAACCTGTCGGGCCACGTTATCGGCATGATCGCAGGAATCCCAAAGAAGTTGAAGACGTCGTGGTCGCTACCCATCTCGTACGGGTACGACTTAAGGCGAAGCTTTGGTAGAGGGGAGCCTGAAAAGCTTCTTTCCCCTGCGTTCGCCCTTCCAAGGAAGTACTCCAGGAGACCAGAAACCATCGAGAACCGCGATAGGGGCGTTCTAACCAGCATTACAGTTGAACCTGCCCGGTCCCCACTCCCCGCAACCATATCAAGGTTCACAACCGCGTAGTACTTACTAAGGTCAGCGTGGCGCTCCAGAAAAGCCTGCGTACCGTAGTACTCGGGAGCCCATAGGAAGGCGAATCCAAAGCGGAAGGAGTCTTTATAAACGGTGTTCATGATCCTGGCCAGTTCAACTAGCATCGCACTTCCGCTCGCGTTGTCGTTGGCCCCCGGCTTCGGATGGCAGAGATGGGCGGTGAAGAGAACGAAGGGAGCCTCCCCTACCTCGGCGTAGAGCACTGGAAGAACCTCACGCTCCCCAACCTCCGCCTCTATGGAACCACTCGCCCAGACCTTCTCACCAGAGAGGGCTTTTGAAATTGCTCCCTTTGCCCATGCCTCCGGAACCGCAAAGGCAGGTATCCCCGCCCACTTCATATCCTCCCTCGTCAGGAACAGACCGATGTACGGGACGGCGTTTCCAGTCCCCTCACGGTATGCTATGAGGGCCGCGGCACCGGCCTCATTGGCCTTTTTGTAGGCCTCTCTCCAGGATTTCCCGACCAGAACGGCCTTTCCCTCCGCCAGTTTCCAGTCATCCTCCCTCAGTATGGGGAGGACGTCGCTCTCAAAGCTCCCGCTTGGGGAGTGGGCCAGCGAGACAAGGGGCGTTTCCCAGGAGTGAAGCTCCTTTCCATCAAACTTGAGTTCCGCCCCGATCAGGTTCCACGCTACCGGGCTCTGAAGGGTCAGGTACCATTCGGCCCCATCGTAAACATCCTCGTAGAGGGCCGCCTTAATGCCCCATATCGCAAGCTCTTCACGCAGGAACCGGGCGGCCTCTACCAGCTCCTTTGAGCCCTGGATGCGGTGGAACTGGCTTATCTCCGAGATGTAATGGAGAACCCTTGTTGAATCAAAAATCCTAGTTTCGTCCAGAAAGCACCTCATGGATATCCCCGATATATATTGGTGAGGGAATATTTAAGCTGTTACCCTTGTGAGAGGGCACACTCAGAGACCCTGACGGAGCATCCTAGGTGGTCTCAGGTTCTTCAGTGTGTCCAGGAGGTCGGGAGGAAGGCAAAGCCGCGTGGTCTCAAGGAACTCAATGAGTTCCCCCTCAGCCCCCCGTAGGGCAGCCTCCCTAGCCGACTTAACGGTGGGGACCTTCGTGGTTCTCTGTCCTTCGATGGCAGGAGACTCCCTATCAAGGCTTTTTCTGATGTCTTCTTCCCTCTTTCTTGCCCCTTCGGCCCTCCCCCTTCGGTAAGCCTCCTGCACGATTTCAAGAATCCCCATCTCCTCCGCCAGTGAATACAGTTGAACCCTCTTCCCCCGAACCCATTCAGCCCACTCACTGTGACCCCTGTACCCCACAAAATAACCGAAGTGGTAAGCCTCCTCAACGAGACGCTTGAGGGTCAACGAATCCTCCATTCTCCCACCTCAAAACGGGGTCTCGGGATAGACCCTGAGGCCTTCACCAGTGAAGCGTATCCTCTTGAGGTTGCTGTCATGCGGCACACCGTGCATCTTTAGAACCTGAAGGGCGCGTATCATCTGGTAGTTTCTCATGAAGTGGTGGATCACGATGACCCCGTCGGCCAGGTAGTACTCGTCCGTGTAAGTCTCAGAGCTCAGCATCTCTGATATCAGGATGGTCGTGACGTTCATCTTCTGCAGTTTCCTGACGAATCTACCAAGGGCAATGCGTTTGTTCTCGGCGTCACGCGTCGAGTACTCAAGGGAAGTAAAGGAGTCCACAACCACGCGCTTGGCGTTTTCGGCCTCCACCACATGGAGTATTGACCCGAACAGGTCGTTCCACGTGAACTTATATTCTGATTCAAATATCGTCCTACCGAGGTCATGGAAGGTTACCCTCTTTGATTTGACATAGTTCAAAATCCCGAAGTTGTATTTGAGCATGTTCTGAACGATGAGCTCAGGGTGCTCAACCAGTGATATGAGAACCCCCTTCTCATCGTTTTTTGCACCCTCTATAAGGAACTGCATTCCCAGTGTTGTTTTTCCGCTGCCAGGGGGCCCTACTACGAGATAAACCCTGCCCGGGAGGAATCCTCCGCTCAGCAGGTCATCCAGTCCAGGAACTCCGCTGGGCACCCTGTCCAACGTCTTCAGAAAGTCCCCCACGTACATGCTATCCCCCACCGGGATATACAGCCGGGGTATTTAAGTTTGCGGTTCCATTCGGAGGTAACCTGCATCAGCGGATAGCGGGCCGTAACCATGACATGACGTCACGGCTTTTCACCCCCGATCGTCTGCTTTCTCTCTCAGACAGGGAAGAGGCGCAGCTTACGGAAGGATCAGCCCCAGGTAACGTGTCGGTTGAACAGGAAGCGAACGATGAACGAGAAGCCAATCCCCACAAGGTTCGCGAGGAGGTAGTTCATACCGAGGAACATCAGTCCCACATAGATCCCCCACTGGACGACCGCCCCCGTAAGTGCGGCGAGATGGAAGTTCAGAAGCCGGTTCCAGAGGGGCTTCCCCCGGACGTCCCTGAAGGTCCAGAGGTCGTTCCAGGTAAAGTTGTTGAGTATCGCAAGTTCCGTGGCGGCCACATTGGCCAGTATCTTGTCCCAGCCTAGGAACCTCACGAAGGTCCAGAGAAAGCCCTCGTTAATGACCACTCCCAAGGCTCCAACTATTGAGAACTTGATGAGCCTGTCCAATTCACCCTCCCAGTTCATCAGCCGCAGGACGTGTCTGATATAGTTCCACACGGTTCTGCCGCCCAGCTTGCTCTCACCTGCCATCCTGAGCCCAAAGGTGAAGGGGACCTCGACGACCCTTTTGTAGTTGCCCTTGATCAGGATCTCCATCAGTATCTTAAAGCCAACCGGGTTCAGCTCGGTACCCTCAACGACATCCCTTCTCAGGGCAAAAAAACCGCTTACAGGATCCTTTACATCCCTTATCTTGGGGAGTGCGATGCGTCCGAGGAGTATGGCCCCCCTGGAGATCAGCTTCCTGTACCAGTACCAGTTCTTTACCTGCCCCCCCCGAACGTACCGTGAGCCTATCACCACGTCCGCCCCATCCTCGATGGCCTTTAGAAGCTCGGGGATTTTCTCGGGGGGATGCTGAAGATCGGCGTCCATGACAACAAAAACCTCCCCAGACGCCTCATGAAAGCCCCTTATCACCGCGGAGGAGAGGCCTTTTTCCCCAACCCGTCTGACGACCTTAACCGGGTACCTCTCCCCAAGTTCCCCTGCCAGCTTCCATGTTCCGTCAGGGGAATCATCGTCCACAATGACGATCTCGTAACCGTGCCCCTCGAGCGCCCGGTCAATCCTCTCAAAGAGTTCCTTAAGGTTGTCCCTTTCATTGTACGTTGGTATTATTATAGAGATCTTCATGCTTATCCTCCCCAAACTCAAGGTTGGTAAATGCCGCAAACTTTATAAGTTTTACAAATTCTCTAAGGGGGGAGGGGGCCGTGGGGTAGCTTGGCCTATCCTTCCGGCTTCGGGAGCCGGCTCTTTTAACGAATCCAGCATGGACATGCAAGAAATGGCCAGAAGAGGACAAAGTGAGCCCCTACCTGAAGACGTTTTTACAACGGCTTTACGCCAAAACAAGCCAAAAGCCCAGCGTTCGGCAACCTCAGAGAACACCCTAAACAACCTATGGACTCAGCATAAGGAAGAGTTTAAAGAATTCCTCAAAGTAGGAACACCACCAAAATATAAATCCGTAAGCGCCGGAACCCAAAAGACTACACTAATGCCTTAACCAAATTCTTCAAAGATTTAAGAGGACAAACTGGCGCGATCTCAGGGATGCACTAATAAAACGCAACATGCCAAAACAATTAGTGAACGGCCTCTGAAAATTCCTCAGCTTCCTCAGTTATTATGAATACATCACACCCGAAGAGGAACAGAGATGGCGCAAAGGCATCATGAGGAAAAGGAGCGAGATAAAAAACCCCCGCAAAATTCGAAAAAGCAAAACTCCCCAACTTAAAGAAAGGATACAAAAAACTAACCACCATGGAGAAACTCAGCGAAGAAGACCGGTTAGGAAACGAACTCCTCTTTAAATTCATGTTCTACACCGGCCAAAGAATGGAACACTCATTAGAGATGCTAAAGACCCTACAAAAGAACCCGAATAAACTACACTCCGAAGACGATATAGTATGGACTAACGCCGAATTCGTGAGCAAAGGCAAAATTCAGAGGTTATGAAACCTATAAAGCACGCTTCCAAGACAACGGCTTAAACACCACTACGATAAGGACATGTTCTCAACCTTCCTCGTCGAGAACAAAGTTCCGACCGAGGTCGTGAACTTCCTCATCGGGAAAGTTCCCGAGAGCGCTTTAGCTAAACACTACCTTGATCTTAACCGACTGGCGAAAGAAGAGTATATGAAAATCGCCGGCAAATTCCCAAAATCGATTAAAAGAAAGCATGTTTCCCTTCCTCGACTGATTCTCACACTTTCCATTTGTATTTTTCCCTTAAGTGCTTCAGAAGCTCAGAATCCTTAAGGATGTAAAACCAATGGCGCTTTAAGCTGAACTTAAGAGTCCTCGGATCCCTCAGCTTTACCAAGTGCTTCGTGTTCATACTCACCAAGTAACGAGCCTTGGCAGAATAAACCACGTTGAGGAACTTAACATCCTCCTCATGACCAACGCCCTTAACGAGCTTCTTATCCTCCCCAAACCTTACCCTCGGGGACACTTTTACAGTATTGTTCAGGAGGAGGTTGTAAATAGCTCTCGCCTTTTGAGTCTTCCCGGTGAGTAACCCGATGATCGCCAGGGTTTCCTTCATCTCTTGGAGCGTTTCTTTAGAACCGTAATTTACCAGTCTATCCTCTTTGAGGAGGCCGAGGATCTTAACGGAGGGACTCCTTTTAGAATCCTTGGACTTTAAAGCGCTTATTAGAATGGAAGTGTCCAGCACAACCTTTATTTTAGGCATTCAAATCACTCCGAGCTTTTTGAGTTTCCGCTCAATCCTCCTGAACTTCTTAAGCTCCACACGAGCGGTTTCTATTAGCTCGGCAGTGCTGAGTTTAACAGACTTTTTATCCCTCATAATGACCTCCCAGGCATTATCATCGCTCATGGGTTTGTCCATACCCGCCATAACTTCCCTAACCTGGAAGAACCATATGACATCCTCCGGTTTCTCTTTTATAGCCTTGGAAATACCATCCACAATGGACTCAAACACTTTCCTATTAGTACTTCTCACCATCATCCTCCGCACCATTCCACTCTTCGCCTTCCTGCTCTTAAGGTTAACCCTACTCGCCACTTCGTAACCCTCCCGATCTTGCCTTCTTCAACCCCCAATGCCAAAAATTCCAGTCAGGTAAGCCATGGCCAAATCCTTAACGTTCGCCTTAAGGAGGATTAAAGCCGTGATTACCACAACACCACCCGCGATGGTTAAATCCGAATCATCCACATCCCACCGACGCATGAGCATCCTCTCAAAGAAAAAGGAAGGGATTCAGTCCGGCACTTTTAACTTCTTCTTCCTGTGGAATCCACTCTTTGCTTTCGCTCCTTTCTTCCACTTTTCCGGTCCTGAACCATGACATGCTCAACCACTACGCGTTCAGTTATCCGGCTGTAATACTGGAATTCCGCAACCTCCAGGGGTTAGACCCAGGGTCGTCAAGATGCAAACGGAGATACCGCGTGTAAACTGCCGACTAACTGTATTCTTCCCAGTCGTTAGCCGTCGGCGAGGAGGTGGCAGTATAATAATCCCCACAGGAATTCTGCGAGTTTTATGGTATTGAGGTTGGGGATAGGGTCAGGGTTAAAGTTGTTGAGGTGATTAAGCTCCCTACGAAGCGTTAGTTTATCAAAAATAGAAAGGTAAATCATCCTGTTTCCTCTGCTTCTATTTTTAGGTGAACTTCTGCGGGGTAAACCACATTGGCAGTTACCGTGTAGTCCACGGTCTTTTTTGTGAACCAGGAGTAGGTGTTGTCAAGAATCAAGTAGTAGATGTCTGGTCCTATCCCTGACAAATAGCTCGGAGGACCATTGGTGATAGCATAAGTCTCACTCTTAGCCTTTTCATATGATGCAATCACCCTTGGGGTGCCTCCTTCCTGATATATCTGGAACTCTGATGCTCTCATGAACTTTAAGTTTATGTCAAGATCCTCCCTGATGTCTATTGTGGCCTTAACGTTTTCAGCGTAAACTATGTTTGAAAGGTCGATCGGTATTCCGACGTACTTCCCAGCTTTGATGACCTCGGTTCCTGAGGTGAGGGTTTTATGTATTGGGTCAGCGTAACCTATAACGACGTAGTATTCTCCGGGTGACACTGCAGTGGTGTATGTCCCATCTTTGACATGGTGGGTTATGAAGGTGTAAGTAGCGGCTTCTGGGTCTTCTTTCCAAGTGTTCAAGGCGCTGGCGGGTATTATTCCAATGTAAGATATCGAGTTGGCATTGTTTAAGATGTTAAGGGTCATTTTTATTGTGGAGGTTTTTGGTATTTGGATCGGGGAGCCGATATAGTATTGAGCATCAAGGGTTAGATCTTTGTCATATATTGTCCAGGAGGTGGGAGTGTTCTCGTAGGGTTGTTCCTGGGTTTGTCCTGAGGGGGTGGTGGATGCTGATGAGGTGGTGTTAATGCATCCAGCGGCGGCTACTAAGAGCACTAACATCAAAGTTAGAACTATTTGTTCTTTAGTGTCCATGTGGATCACCTGACTAAGTTATAGTGTGAGTCTTTTATAATTTTTGGTTGATAAGATCAGCGCAAGTGTAGTGGTGATCCGGATGTCTCTAGAGTTTCCAGTTTTTGGGTCTTTTTGGGGCTCAGTTCTTTTAAGCGTAAGGTTTATAAGTTTGGCCTGGTGATGGCTGTATGTCGGCACGTGTGTCCATAGGGGAGGAGGCAGTAGGGAGCTGGAAATGGCGGGTGGACGGCGAAGAAAGCCGATTCATTTGACATTGGACGAATGGGCGTGGACACTCGCTAAGGAAAGATGGTCGAATGCGAGCCGTGTGGTTGGAAGTCTGCTTAGGCTGGCTTTGGATTTGGAACCGAGTGTTGAAGTGGTTAGGTTTGGCATTTCGGGGGGCCGTGGGGTAGCTTGGCCTATCCTTCCGGCTTCGGGAGCCGGGGACCCGAGTTCGAATCTCGGCGGCCCCACCATAGCAGCCCCTGCAAAGCAAGCGCTGGCGGAAAAATTGCATGCCATTCCATGAATGTCAATTCTCAGGGAGTTTGCTCATCATCTGTCGTTTCAGGGTATTTGACCTCCTTAAAGCATCCGAAGGACGGCAGAATAAAGGGCAAACTGGTCAGACCCAGGTGAAGCGGAAAGGAGAGCCTGGACTTTTAGAGGACCCAAGAAGGCAAAGTCCAGGGATAAAATTTATAAATCCATCCCTGAAGCTAACATCGGGTACAGCCCCGTGGTGTAGCGGCCAAGCATCGGGGACTCTGGATCCCTGGACCGGGGTTCGAATCCCCGCGGGGCTACCACAGGTTCTACTTTACATAATCTGGTTTCATCTATGAACTGTGGCGACGTTCTAAAAGTCAGTTAAGGACGATCTAGAAACTCCCGCATAAAGTGTTTTTTAAGTGGCAGGTGTGCCTCTCGACTGGCAGTTTGAGGGGTATTTCAGGTTTTCATGAACAGGGCTGAGTTCATGTATAGCTTCGTCATCGGTAAACCCCTCCCCTTTTCGGGCCCTCTCTTTGAATTTCGAACCTCATGTTGCACATCAAAACGTAACAAGAGGGTTTGGATCAGTATGTTAAGGCACCTAGACCTATGGGATTGCCCACCTCAAGGGATGCCCAGAGTTAAAGAATTATTCATATAATTCCAATTTGTTGGATTTTTCTCAATAAACTTAAAGAGGGGCATCAGATAAATCACCACACCAAGGCACTTTTGAGAGGCTACTCAAAGTATTTAAACGATAATGGGCAGAACGCGGCGTATAAAGCCAAAAAATCGAAAATCAGACTTTTTAGGAATCCTTAAATACTCTTACCTCCTAGAGTGTGATAGTGGGTAATGTTACATTCCATTCACTTAACATGGAGGTGAGAGAGTGGACGCGACGTATAACATTGAAGACGAGATCATAAACCTCCTTCAGGGACATGGTTCGTTGAGTGTGGCGTTCCTTACCAGATTTCTCAATGAGAGAGGGATCTTCTGTACGAGACAGAGGGTCGAGAGGATTCTTAGGGGGCTTATAAGGCAGAAAAAGGTTGAGGCATTCTACACAAACAGCAACCGCAGAAAGCATTACCGGTTAAGGTGATTCCATGAGCGCCACCGCCACGAACATGATACTCGGAAACGACCGGAGGATGCTCCTGATAGAGTTCCTGAAAGAGAAAAACGGAAGTGCAGACCTCAGAGACTTGGTGAACTATATAGCGGAGAAAGAGGGGAACACAAACAGGAAGCACAGAAAAAGTGTTTATGTAAGCCTCATACAGACGCATCTGCCACGACTGGAACGCGAGGGGGTGATAGCCTTTGAACACGGCACCGTTACACTGCTCAGGATCCCCAACGACGTGACCGTTTACATGGAAGTTGTCAAGAAAAACGACATAAGCTGGAGCACCTTCTACATAGGCACCTCGATGATATTTCTCGTCCTCGGCGCGTACCTGAGAAGTTTTCCCCTGCTTCTGGCGGCCTTTGTGTACCTGGCTATCAGCACCGTGCACCATAGAAGGGTCAGACGGGTTCTTTAAGGCATATCCCCATGGTAACGTCCCATTACCATGGAGTAACCCGGAATTTCCTATATACCCTTAGGGCCAAAGGTACGACTGGAGCAACCTTATGGGGTTGCCCGCCTAAGGGGCACTGCAACAACACACCCGTGACCTTTGGAGTTACAGTGTCAGTGTTATGCTAAAGACACTGACCACCTGTCGCTGTTAACGCAGTGCCCCTAAAAGGAGGCGAAAAAGTTGAGAAAGAACATTGCTTTGGGAATTTTTGGCCTGCTGGTGGCCTTTGGTCTCGTTCTGGGGGCAGGAGCTAACTTCAGGGACTACAACGCAGACAGGAGCGTCCATTGGGACATAGTCACCGATGACAACGAGCTCATTGACCTGACCCCGATCCAGCCATACGCATATATAAACGACGGCGGCGTCCTCGTGGTGGACATCAGTCCGAACAACCCAAACTACCCGGGTTACGGAGATGGCCTCAGCCCGAACTCGGAGTACAACTTCGACGAGATATTCAAGGTCAGCAACGACCTTTGGGAGAAGAACATGACCATCGTTGTCAGGATAACCAGCAACAACACAGGAATCCAGTTCTACGGCGCTGACCGCGACGTCCACGACAGTGCAACCGGTGCAGTTGTCTACGCGAGTGACATGGCCAAGAACGACGTGTGCTTCATTGTGAACAACGGCGATGCAGTCAAGGTCGGTATGGACTTCACCGTTGGAAACGATGTTCCAGGAACCATACAGAGCACCCCGATACACATTGAAGCCTACAGACTCGGCACAGAGCCGGCAGACCTAGTTGGTAAGTGCGGACAGGGATCGTGAAGGGGGCGTGAAGAATGAACAAGCTATTTGGATTGGCAATACTTATGGTAGGAATGCTCCTAGCGGTCGGTGCCGGCGCCAACTTCCGCTACTATTCAGCGGACAGGTCTGCATCATTCCAGGTCGTATCGGATGACAACGAGCTCATCGACCTTACAGCAGTCCAGCCCTACGTCACCTACGACGCTGGCAAGCTCTACGTTGACATAAGCCAGTACAACCCCAACTACCCCGAGTGGGGAGGGACAGGCATGAGCCCGAACACCACCTACGTCTTTGAGGAGATGTTCGAGGTAAGCAACGAGCTCTGGGAGAACAACCAGACGGACTACCCGATCTGTGTTAAGATAAAGACCGAGCATGAGAACGTCCTGCTCTTCGCCGGAACCTACGATAACATGACCTCTGGCCCGGCCAGCAACCTAGAGTTCACGGTTTACCATGGAACCCCCGTGCCAGTCGGCATGATCTTCGACAACACGAACGCAACCCTTGGGAGCTACCAGTTCCAGATGAGCTTTGAAGCCCATGCGGGCGAGTGTGGCGGACCGCAGTGATTTCATTCCGGGGCGTTTGCCTCTAATCTTTAACTTTAGTTTGCATCTAAAGGGGTTTACCAATGAAACGGTTGACAGAGAACATACTGATCCTCATCGTCGTCATGTTTCTGATCACGTCAGTGATGGGATTCGTTCTTGACAGGCCCGTTCTGATTTCCTACGCTTATTCCAAAAGTATGACCCCAACGATAAACAAGGGCGACCTCTTTTTCATAAACCCCCTTTCAAAGGGCGGAAACGTCGGCGACATAATAGTCTTCCACAGAAAGGATGGCTGGACGGTTCACAGGATATTCGCGGTGACGGACTTGGGGTACATAACCAAAGGAGACAACAACGTTGCAACTGACCAGCAGGATGGCAAGTACCCTCCGGTTAAGAGGGGGGATGTGATCGGAAAGGTCATAACGGTGGGCAATCACCCCCTCGTTGTCAGAGGAGGGGGAGCGCTCATAGAGTCCGCCAGGAGCAAGCTGACGAACGTATACATGGTTGCGATGATACTTCTCCTCGGGGCGTTCTTCACATTTTCCAGCGGGGGTAAGAGCAGGAAGCATGGCAGGAAAAAAAGGTTTCTCAAAATACACACGCGCACGATATACGCCGCCATCTCAGTGGGGATAGTTGCAGGCTTCATCTTCGTAACAGTCGCATCATGGGGAACCCTCGCCTTCGCTTACTCCTCAACCCTCGCGGGGGGCCAGAGGGAAGGCTGGTACCTTCCGGGAAGTACATTTGAGAAGAACCTGAGCATAGAGAACAGGGCGGTCTACCCCTTTCATTACTTTATAGAAAGTCGAAGCGACAGAGTAACCATCCTAAACGAGAAGAGGTTCAATATTAGAGGGAAAGCCTCACACGAGATTCTAATGAAGGTCTCTGTCCCCAAAGACACCAGGATATACCGGGAGGAAATAGTGGTTCGCTCATACCCTGCGATACTCCCTGAAAGTATCGTGGCGTCAATGTACAACCTAAATCCCTACCTCCCACTGCTTTTATATACAGTGGAGCTGGCCGCAATACTGCTGGTGTTCTACTATCTGGCAGAGATAGCAAACTGGGAAGCGATTAGAATCAGAATCAGGAGGAGAAGCCTCCTAAGCAGAATAGTGGGAGATGGTTGATGTGAAGACAGCGTTCTTTTTTGTTGCACTGGTTCTTGGGGTGCTTCTCGTGGTCGGGTCAAGCGGTAACTTCAGGGGATACAATTCCACGAGGGAGGTTGCGTTCACAGTCGTACCTCACGATAGAGAATACGTGAGCTTCATGTGCGATGGAGGATA
>JALVUT010000154.1 GCA_027035445.1 Thermococcus sp. | reverse complement strand
TCAGAACACCCAAAGGAAACCTGATCAAGATTCTGAATTCAAAAACAGCCTATCATGGAAAGAGCTCTGCCCTTGGCTGGAAATTCAAATATTATGGCAACAAGGCCCTCGATACCTTCATCGACCAAGTCGCCAAGTACCTTCCCAAACCGCTGGGCCTCTTCAAGGACTACTTCAAGGCCGACAAAGACATCAACGTCTTCTCTGACAGTGAGGCGGTGAAGAAAACCGCCAAAGACCTCCATGTGGACGAGAAGAGCGCCTCGTTCTACAATGACATGTCTGACATAGAGAATCGCGAGAAGGCTATTTCTCCTTACAAGAACGCAGTTCCCTCAACGATTCAGACGAAGCCGATAGAGGTGGTTCTCAACTCGATGGGAGTTGCCATAAAGAAGACCCTCGCCCAGGATTACAGATGGGAGTTCGAGGAGACTGCCAAAGTGGCTGTCCGCTACAAAAAGGCCGGCCTGAAGTACAAGGACATCATCAGGAACACCATCGATGAAATGAGGGACATCACCATGGGGATGCACAGGGTCAACATGATGAACAGGAACTCAAAGGGCGACTTCAAGGACCAGGAGGCGAGGATAAGGTTCTACCTCAACAGGCTCTACGAGGAGGGTAAAATATGAAGGGAAAAGCCCTCCTCCTAATACTGCTCATCATCGGCGGCTACCTCTACATGAGTGGCTATATCAAAGTCCCAGACAACCTGAACCCTGATAGGATAATCAACACTGCCAAGAGCCTGGGGAGCACAGGGGGCACTTCAACAACTCCAACCTCAACATCTGTCATCAGTTCCACGACCACATCCAGTGAAACCGCCGCCAAAGACCTTAACAGCACAACTCCTAAACCCCCAAAAACCGAGAACATCTCCGTCTCAAACTCCGGCAACGAAACGCTGATCCGCTTCGAGGCGCCGGTTCTGGATGAGAACCTTCTCGGCATCGCCTATGATCTTGCAAAGAAGGCCTACGAGGTCAACGGCTCGGAGAACATCAGGGTGGAGGCCTACTTCAGGGACGAGCCCATTCTGGCTCTCACAATAGAAAACGGCGACTTTGACAATCCGGTCTTCGAGGACATTCGCCGTCCGGAGTTCAGGATAGAGACCGACCTGGGTCTCTTCGACGTTCTCGTCCACAATGTCACGGTCACCAACGAGACCGCATTGGTTTCTCTGGAGTACCTCGCCGGAAACGAATCCTTCTGGAGGGACTACGTTAAGATGAGCCTTGCTATCCTCGAAGACGCCCCCTGGGTGAAGACCGTTGAGATAACCTACGTTGGAGATAAAAACGTCAGCGTTTCAGTTCCCAGTAAGGCAATCCTCGAGGCTCTCTCGGGAAAGCTCTCCCCCGAGGAATTCGCGAACTCGATAAGCGTTGCTGAAATTGGAAAAGGTTAAGGAGGTGAGAAAATGGGACTTATCAAAAAGCTCGTCATCGGGTTCTTCCTCCTCCTGCTCATAGGAGTGGTCGGGATCTTCGGCATGCAGTATTACTATCTCCATGCCTACACCCGGGTTCCGGTAGAGGTCAAGACTGAAACCGTTAGTGGGGATGTTTTCTACCTCTCGCACGTCCTCCCAGCAGGCAAGTACTACATCAAGGCGAGCAGTGAGGGGACTGTTGAGAAAATAACCATACTCGATGAGAACAACAACGTCCTAACCGAATCTGAAACGGACAGCATGATCTACGGCTCGAGCAAGCCCTTCCAGGTCAGGATCGATTACAAGGCTTCTCTGAACGTTAACTCTTACAAGGTCAGTGTCGGGATATACAGGCTTGAGAAGAAGTGATTTTTCGTTTTTTCATGCAAAAATGGGAGGAATGGGGATGAGAAGGTTCATATTTGCCCTGCTGCTGGTCGCCGTTATGGTGATCGTGGCAGGCTGTGAAAGCCCCAATACAAACGTGAAGACTGAGAAGACCCTCACGATAGATGATGTAACCGTGCACTATTCCGGCGATGTGTCGCTGTCGCAGGCGAAGGCCGTTTTGAACTTCGTCCGAGACAACTTCCAGATAAACGGGAAAACGGACGTCTACGTCTCGAAGAGCGGTGAATCATACACCGTCAGGGTGACGACACCCTACAAGAGCGGGAGTGACATCGATGAAAAAACTACCTTCTACGTTCGAATAATGGCATCGAAGATGTCTCAGGACGTTTTCAATGGCGAGAAGGTGTTCCTTAAGCTCCTGAGCCCCGATGAAAACGAGGTGTTCTCCGCCGAGAGCAGATACGCTTACATCGAGTCCAACGGCATAACCGTCTGGTACACTGGCGTTGGGAAGGATGACGCCCAGAAGGTGCTCGACTACGCGGTTTCCTTCGCCGGGAACGGCCCCTGGGACATATTCATCGATGAGAGCAACCCCTACACGATAAGTGCAATGAGTTCCTTCAACAGCGCTGATGAGATAGGCGACACTGAGAGAGCGTACAGGAAGATGGTCTCGGATCTCTCAGAAAAGCTCAGTGGAAAGGTCGTTCTTAGGGTTCTGAGTCCAAATGGAGAGGAGATAGCGAGGTTCACAAGTTGAGACGAGGGAAATGGAGAAACTTCTCCACGTCATTGGTAACCTTGATTACAGGAAGGGATTCATGGAGGGGGGGGTACAAGTTCTACGTTGATGCGAGCACGATCCACATCCAGGAGGTTAAAAAGGCTCTTGAAGGGCTCGACATCCGGGTCAGGGCCCCGCACTTCAGCTTCGTCTGAGCCCTTCCTCTATTCTCCCCGGCCGTTATGGGAAAAGGTTATATTCCTCCCATCTCACCACCAAACATAACTCTTATGG
>JALVUT010000153.1 GCA_027035445.1 Thermococcus sp. | reverse complement strand
AAGTTCGCCCGGAAGTTTGGAATCTGGAAAGGGAACTTCATATTGGTGTTAACCGGAGGTGTCCACGGTGGAGAAAGCACTGGTGCTTACGGAGGGGCGTTATCTTACAACGGATGGAAAAACGGCGCACGGGCTCGTGCGGTACTCGGGAAAGTATAAGATAGTCGGCCTGATAGACTCGACCCTCGCGGGAAAGGACGCGGGAGAGGTGCTCGACGGGATAAAGAGGAACATTCCGATATACGGAACCATCGAGGAGGCCCTCAGGGAGAACCCTGATGCGAGGTGGCTTATCATAGGCGTCGCCACACCGGGCGGTGTTCTCCCCCCGAGCTACAAAAAGATAGTGGCGAAGGCCATTAAATCTGGGCTCGGAGTTGTCAACGGTCTTCACAACTTCCTCAGCGGAGATCCATACCTAAAGCGCCTCGCGAGACAAAATAGGGTTGAGATAATTGACGTCAGGAAGAGATTCTACAACCTCAAGATTCCCTTTACGGGAAAGATAGAGGACGTTAAGGCCACCAGGGTGGCAGTTCTCGGAACAGATGCAGCCATAGGGAAGAGAACCACCGCGATAATGCTCTATGAAGCCTTTAAGGCCCTCGGCCTGAAGAGCGAGTTCATAGCGATGGGACAGACTGGCTGGATGCAGGGGTTCAAATACGCCATAGTCATGGACTCCATAATCAACGACTTCGTTCCCGGGGCCATCGAGGACGTCTTCTACCGTGCCTGGATTGAAGAAAGGCCAGATGTCATAGTCACCCACGGCGAGGGTTCGCTCCTTCACCCGGCGTTTCCGGGAGGTTTCGAGCTCATCGGTGCAGCACGGCCGGACTTCATTGTCCTCCAGCATGCCCCGGGGAGGGAAGTCTTCGACGACTTCCCCCAGTACCGCATCCCGCCGCTCGAGAGCTATATAAGGATGATAGAGCTTCTCTCCGGGAAGCCCCCCGTGGCGATTACGATAAACACCCAGAACCTCACGAGGAAGGAGGCCCTCGAATGGGCTCGGAGGATAGAAAATGAGACTGGAATCCTGACGCGCGTCCCGTTCTACCAGGGCGTCGATGGTATAGCCAGGCTGATAGCCGCTAGGGCGAAGGAGCTTGGAGAGGTGAGGGGGAGTGAGCCTGCCGGAGCTGAAGTGCTTTGATTATATCCTCATCGAGAGGCCGAGGATTGGGAGCAGGCGCGTTTCGGCGCACTACGTCCTCGGCATCGACGGCGAAGAGCTTGGCTACACCCTCATCCACCGCTACCCGGAGAGGATATCAAAGGTGGAAGCCTTCGCCAAGCTGGTCAGCATGATCCCGGCAATAAACTACGGCCTCTTCACGCCGGAGATACACTTTGACTTTCCCCTTGACCCGAGAGACCTGAAGTTCTTCCGAGACATGATGGAGGTAACCGCTAGGGACATCTTCGTTAACAGGATAATCCGGAGGACGGGCTTCGTCAGGGAGGAGTACATTCCCAGGGATGTAACACCGGAGATGGCCGAGCCGATGGCGGAGCTCTTACCAGAAAGCGTTGAGGAGGAACCGATTGACTTCGAGCCGGAATACAACAAATGCGCCGTGATGCTCTCCGGTGGTAAGGAGAGCCTCCTCACCTACGGTATGATGAAAGAAGTTGGCTGCGAGGTCTATCCCTTCTTTTACAACGAGTCAGGCGGCCACTGGAGGGCGGCGATTCCGGCATATCGCTGGTTCGAGAGGAACGAGCCGAGAACCAAAAGAGTCTGGAGCAACGCTGACAGGCTCTACACCTTCATGGAGAGGAACATGAGGATCCTTCAGAACGTGGGTAAACCAAGGGCCGAGGTCTACCCCATAAGGCTCTTCTTCTTCGCGGGCTACTCCTTCGCCTTCCTTCCCCTCATCCATAAGTACGGAATCGGAAACCTGCTCTTCGGCAACGAATACGATGACCCGAGGGGCCTTAGCTATGAATACAACCGTATATCTCACTATTACGCGACCTACGACCAGAGCTGGGACTTTGAAAGATACATGACGCGCTGGTTCGGGGGGAGGGGTCTCGGGATAAGGCAGTGGTCGGCAGTTAGACCAATAACCGGCCTCATCGTGGAGCGCGTTCTTTACAACCGCTATCCAGAACTCTTCAAGCTCCAGAGGAGCTGTCACTCGGTTCACAGGGAGGGGGAGGACTACGTCCCCTGCGGGAAGTGCTTCAAGTGCAACGGCATCCTGACTTTCCTCCTCGCGAACGGCATAGATCCGACCCTGATAAATTACAAGCCCGAGCACGTTGAAAGTCTCGCAAAGCGCATAAAGGGCGGAAAAATCCGGCTGGACCGGGACGAGCTTGAGCACTCCCTCTATCTCATAAAGAGGAGAAATCCCAACTTCCAGCTCGATGGGAAGCCCCAGTGGCATGTTGAGATGCTTCACTTCGACGGCAGGAACTCGGGATTCGATGCCATCCCTGAGGAGTTCCGCGAGAAGGTTTACAGGCTGCTGGAGCCCTACACGAAGGGCTACGTTTACCTGAAGGGTGACCGCTGGGTTAGACTCTCAAGGAGAGAGGCAGTGAATGACCTTACTGGAGAAAAGAACACCTTCCTCTGAACTGCCACCTGTTGAGGAGACCGCCGCGGGTTTTCACATCATAGACGGAGAGGATCATCTCGACGAGATATTCGATAATGACATGAGGATAAGCAGATCCTTTTCACGCTTTCAGCTGAATGAGGAGGAATATAGGGAAAACTACGGTAAGGTAATCAGGGAGCTTTTAGCGACGGGAGAGCACAAATTCTTCGTGGCAGTCGATAAATATGGGCGCTATCTCGGCCACGCTTGGGCCTGCCTGAAGAT
>JALVUT010000152.1 GCA_027035445.1 Thermococcus sp. | reverse complement strand
ACCACCTGCCCAGAGAATAAATAAGAAAGAGATTTAACGTTTTCTTTGCGGGAACGGGAGAGGAATCACTGGGAAAACGGACTCTCCTTTATCTCCCTGTTGGCGAACTCCACCAGCTTTTTCACGTCCTCACTTATCGTCTCAGGCTCGGGCTTCATCTGGACGTAGAATACATTGGTCTTTGGGGTTAAAGCGACGTGCTTGATATTTCCGGGTTTTGAGAGACTTTC
Source organism: Thermococcus sp. (assembly GCA_027035445.1). The sequence goes on along the minus strand of JALVUT010000152.1, from coordinate 11,777 downwards.
AACGAGTTCCTTGAGTTTCATAATATCACGTTTCTTCTCATACAGGGCTTCGTAATCCTTACTCCCTATCCTGACAATCTCCTTCTGAAGGAGATCCTCGTTCTCGATGTCCGGCCTTAGCCTGTAGTATCCCTTCTGAATAAGGTGGGCCTCACGTCTTATGTTGTTGAACGGCCGGATTACCACGTAGAGCTTGTCGTGCCTGCTGGTCACAAGGGATACCGGAAAGTAGAGGAGACTCTGTCTCGGAAGAAGCGTGAGGGTGAACTCGAACTTTTTGATGTTCTCTCTGTTCACCTTGTAGTCCGCTCTGAACCCTATGTACCCCCCCAGCCATACGTAGTTTTCATCCTCCGGCTTAACGATGCCTTTTATCACCTTTATGTAATGCTCCATAAGCAGCAGATTAAGCTTTCTTCCCCTGTAGAACTGAAGGGAAGCGATGCCCGCCAGTACCAGGATGACCGTGAAGAGGAGTCCTGTGTTCATACTTAAGTCATCCCCACCACGTATTTCCCGATTGCCTCAAGTCCGCTGAATCCGCGGGGTTCTCTTGGGAGGAATGGTATCTTTACGACTTCAACGTTCTTAAATTTCTCATCAACCTCTTCCAGAACCTTCCGCTGGGAGTCTGCCTTGATCTTAAGCTCTGGCACCTCCGGTTGCAGTTTCATTACCTTGTTCATGATTATCAGGTTGAAGGGTATCTTAAACTTCCTGAGGCTTTCATACGCCCTTTCGGTCTCGTACAGTGAGAGCATCTCCGGGTTCATCACCCCAACCACCGATGTTATATCGGGATCCGTTATCGTGGTGTTTACTGACTCCACCTCCTTCCTGTAGGCCTTAAGCTCCTTCATCACCTCATCGTTTTCCTCCTCTGTTGGCAGTACAAAGGTCTTTCCCTCTATCTTGAACTCCTGTTTCCCTTTTATGTTTGAGATGGCACGTCTTCTCTCGAGGATCTTCCTTCTGAGGTCTATCAGTTTATCGGCCCATATCAGGGATATCCTGGGGAGCGCGAGGACCCTCAATGTGAGACCCGTTGGGGGGGTGTCAAAAACTATGACGTCCCAGTTCTCGCCGCTGTTCAGTATCTCCTTTATCGCTTCGAGTGTTGCGTACTCCTCGATTCCCGGGGAGAAACTTAGAACCTCAAAATACTTTTCCAGGTTTATGACGGTGAGGTAACGGTACATATGCTTCATGCTCTCTTCGAGCCTTTTCAGGTAGGAGGTTATCAGCTTTTTCATGTCAAGCTCACTTGCATAGAGGTTTTCGTCTATCTCCCTCGGCTTATCGCTCAGCTCTTTCATGAAGACATCGCCCAGATTGTGGGCCGGGTCTATGGAGATGATCAGGGTTTTATAACCCATCTTGGCGAGGGCCAAAGCGGTCGCGGCTGAACTCGTTGTTTTTCCAACGCCGCCTTTCCCGATGAAAAAAATGACCCGGAACTTTTTCTTAGGGATCAAAAACTCCCTTACCTCTGGTTTGTCGTTATGATCCATGTTACCACCTCCACACCCGTTTTGATCAGTCTATATCAAACATGCCGGTTATCTCGCCAAATATATCGTCCATATCGGCGGCCCGCATCTGCATAACGTACACCTCCCTGACCATGTGGGGCATGAGTCTTATAACCAGGGTAGTTGGAGGTGAGGGTATCCCAACGAAGGAGCCCATTATTAGGAGGGCAAAAACATTTTCAAGCTCTCTCGTCTCGAATTCTATATAATTGGTTGACTGGTCTTTAAACGATTCCAGCATTCCCTGGAAGAAATCTTTAAATTTTTTGATCTCCTTTGCCCTGGACAATCCAGACACCTCCGGTACACAAAAGTGGAAAAAAGTTGAAAACAATCAACCCGCCGTGGGGGTGATGTACTCTTCTTCTGGCTTCTTCCATGCCAGCCAGAACTCCCAGGCCAGCATGAAATTGAGGGCGAGTCCTATGAGGGTTATGAACCCTACCGAGTACTTAGTCAGAGCGCTCGATATCCCTGGCACTACCACTATCAGGAACCATATGAGGGCCAGGGTGACGGTTATCCAGAGGAACAGTGCGGGCACAACCACTGCCCACTTCCATTTTCCTGCCCTCTGAACCTTGCTGACCCAGAGGGCCACTGTCATCAGCGCTATTGATGCCAGCATCTGGTTCATACCGCTGAAGGCCGGCCACAGTATGAGCCACTGGTTACCCCAGGCGAGTGCAACACCAAAGACCGCTAGGATTATCGAGGCAATCCACTTGTTGGTTATCCCCTTGAAGAAGCCCTTGCTGGTATCCGTGAACATTCCGAATATCTCCTGCCATGCGTACCTCCCGAGCCTTGTGGCCGTATCCAGGGTTGTGAGGGCAAAAGCCGCAACCCATAGGCTTGCAAAGGTCGTCCCTATCTTGGTGTTTATGCCGAACGCGTTGTTCAGGGCATAACCGTAGCTCTTAGCGAATATTGCTACCTTCCCCACCTTCTTGGCCACCAGATGGGCGTACGTGCTTCCCCATGTTGCGTTCGTTATGTGGATCCCCGCGTTGGCGAACACCTGGAACCCGTAGACGGCTATGGCGGCTATGACTATCGTGGAAAGGAAGCCCTCGGTGAACATACCGCCCCATCCTATCATGAGGCCATGTATCTCGTTGTCCAGCTGTTTGCTTGAGGTTCCCGAGCTGACGATTGAATGGAAGCCGCTGAGGGATCCACAGGCTATCACGAGGGGGATGGTGGGCCAGAAGGGTGAGGCCTTCCCGCCTATCACGTTGGCACTCCACGTTGTGAAGGACGGTGCTGTGAACTTCCCGCTTCCGCCTATTGCTATGAACGCTATTATACCGGCTATTAATCCAAGCCAGAGGAGGTAAGCGTTCAGGTAATCCCTGGGCTGCAGGAGTATCCATACAGGTATTGAGGACGCTATTACGATGTAGATCAGCAGGAATATTGCCCATTCATGGAAGCTGAAGTGAACCGGGAGCTTAAACCCTATCCACACTGAGAGGAGCATGAATATTATCGCGAGGACCGTGGAGACTCTGAAGTCTATGCGGACCCTGTACATGAGTATTCCCAGTATGACACCGAAGGCCATGAAAAGTAGTGCCGCCGATGCCGCCTCTGGAACCTTCTGAAATATTCCCGCTATAACTGCCGTAAAGGCCGCTATAACGAGGACCAGTGCGAACCATATGTACACCTCAAAGGCGGCCCCGGTTCTCTTGCTCATCAGTCTCCCAGCGATCCACTGGACGGACTTACCGTCGTAGCGAACCGATGACATGAGGGATAGATAGTCGTGTATTGCACCGATGAAGGCGTTTCCAAACCACACCCACAGGAGCCCTGGCAACCAGCCCCACGCCATTGCAAGGGCTGGACCCACTATGGGGCCTGCACCAGCTATTGACGCGAAGTGGTGTCCGTAGAGGACAAGTGGGTGGGCCGGGACGTAGTCAACGCCGTCGTACAGCTTGTGGGCCGGTGTTGGTCTGCTCGGGTTTACTCTAACAATCTTATTCTGGACGGCCTTACCGTATGTGAAATAGAAAAATAGATACAACAAAGCCGCTATTATTACTATAACTGCCGAGTAGGCTGCCATATTGCACACCTCCAGACAAATCTGTCAAGGTTAGTCCATAAAACTATAAATGTCTTTTGGTCATTTTGGCCTGCCCCCATGTCCCCCCACCTGCTGTAGGGAAGAGCTTCAATGTATAAAGTAAAACAAACATTATTATGCGACAGTTCGGGAAATAGGCCTCATAATGGGTTATTCAATTTCTATTAGTGGGTCTCCTGTGTTGACGGTGTCGCCTTTTTTGATTAGGATTTTTTTGATTGTTCCGTTTTTTGGGGCTGGGATTTCGTTCTCCATTTTCATTGCTTCCAAGGTTAGAAGCCCCTGACCCGCTTCAACCCGATCACCCTCCCTAACCAACACCCTCAAAACCTTACCCGGCATCGGAGCAACAACAACACTGCCCCCAGGAGCAGTCGGAGTCGAAGGTGCAACAGAAGGTGACGCAGCAATCGGCACGCTCGGAACGGGAACCTGTACGGATGGACTTGGTGTCATCCCGGCAGCCTCTACCTGGGACAGGTATCTCAGCGCACTCAGATCGACTCCCTCTACCCCCACCTCAAACTCAACACCGTCCACATAAACTTTGAACTTCTGGGCTTTCTGTGGGATTTCTGGTCTTGTGTGCCCCTCTTTTCTAGCCTTGAAGAACTCAACGGCCACCTGAGGGAAGAGGCAGTAGGTGATGATGTCCTCCTCCTCTTTGAGATAGCCGAGCTCCTCGAGTTTTCTTCTGCATTCTTCAACCCTGGGCTCGAGCAGGTCGGCCGGTTTTTTGGTTACGGGTTCTCCCCCGCCTAAAAGCCTCTCCTTGATATTCCCATTTATTGGCGCCGGCGGTCGTCCGTAGAGTCCCCTTACGTAGTCCTTTACCTCCTGTGTCACGTTCTTGTACCTGCCGAAGAGGACGTTTAGGACGGCCTGCGTGCCCACTATCTGGCTGGTGGGGGTCACGAGCGGCGGCCACCCAAGATCCGCTCTGACGTGTGGTATCTCCTGTAGCACCTCATCCAGTCTGTCCAGAGCCCCCATCTCCTTAAGCTGAGCCAGCAGGTTTGAGTACATGCCCCCGGGAACCTGGTACTTAAGGACGTAGGGGTTTACTATGAGTGCCTCCTTGTGGAGCAGTCCCCGGTACTTCTCCTCAAGGAGCCTCTTCAGATAGCGCGATATCTTATGAATCAGCTCGCGGTCAAGATGGCCGAGGGTTTCCGGGATTGCGTGCCATATGGTCTGTATACCCGGCTGGGCGGTTCCAAATGCGAGTGGGCTTATGGAGGTATCCACAAAGTCGGCTCCCCCCTCTATCGCCTTGAGATAGGTTGCCACCGCCATCCCCGTTGTTGAGTGGGTATGGACGTTTACCAGAGCACCGTACGTCTTCTTTATCTCGCTTACGAGCTCATAGGCCTTCCACGGTGTAAGCAGACCTGCCATGTCCTTTATGGTGATAACATCAACGTCAAGGGCCAGGAGTTCCTCAACCTTTTTCAGGTAGTACTCAAGGGTGAACACCGGGGTGAACACCGGCCCAGTTGTGTAGGCTATCGCCCCCTGAACCTCCGCACCGACCTCTTTGGCCTTTTTTATCACGGTTTCCATGTTTCTAACGTCGTTGAGGGCGTCAAAGACGCGAAAGATGTCTATCCCGTTTTTGTGGGCCAGTTCCACGAACTTCCTCGCAACATCGTCCGGGTAGTGTCGGTAGCCAACGAGGTTCTGACCCCTGATAAGCATTTGAAGTTTTGTTTTTTTGATGCTCTCCCTGAGGAGCCTCAGCCTTTCCCATGGGTTCTCACAGAGGTAGCGGATGCAGACGTCGAAGGTTGCCCCACCCCAGACCTCCATCGAGTAAAAGCCTATCCTGTCCATGGTCTCCGCTATGCGGAGCATGTCCCCGGTCTGAAGTCTCGTTGCCAGGAGTGACTGGTGAGCGTCTCTAAATGTTGTGTCTATTACCTCCACCATTGCCATCACCTGCTTCCGTGCCGTCACTAATTTATGAGCCCTCTAAACGTCCAGGGGTTTAAAAAAGTTCCGACGTAGGTTGAATTGAATTTCGACAATAGACGGAAAAGGGGCTCAGATTATCCCCTCGGCCTTGGCGGCTTCTTCCGGTTCCTCGTTGCGATGTATTATCCGCAGGAGGGCTCTTATCATTGGTTCGGGGTTCTCGCGCTGGAAGATGTTTCTCCCAACAACCGCGCCGGCTCCACCTGCCTCAACGACCCCGTAGACGACCTTGAGAAAATCAACGGGGTTCTCCGTCTTGGCCCCTCCACTCAGAAGAACAGGGACCCCGGCGGCTGCATCGACAACTTTCGCGAAGGTCTCCCTCGAACCCGTCCAGTAGGTCTTTATCATGTCCGCCCCGCTCTCGGCGGCTGCCCTCGCACCGTACATGACTACGCGGTAGTCCTCCTTCCTCCCGTACTTCTCGGTGATGTAGGGACCTCTTGGATAGGCGAACTGAACGACGGGGAATCCCAAATCGTGGGCGTAGCCCACTATCTCAGCAAACTGGCGCATCATGACGTCCTCGGCTGGGCTACCCCAGTAAACGGTTGCCGCTATAGCATCGGCGCCGAGCTTTACAGCATCCTCAACATAGCCCAGCTGACTCTGAAGGAGCTTACCATCCTTGGGCCGGAGGGAGGTCTTACTGGTGAGCTTTACCATGAGGCCCCTATCGCCTTTGACCTCATCTGCGGCCAGCCTGGCCATTCCCGGTAGCATCATCACACCGTCTATACCTGCTCTGACAACTTTCCTCACAATGGTGTGCGGTTTGATGTGCTCCCACACGGGCTCGAAGTCGGTCGGCCCATGTTCGAAGCCGTGATCCATCGCGAATATGAGCGCCCTCCCGTCCCTGCGGAAGAACCTCCTCATCCTTCTCTGTATCCCCACACTCTGGTATGCATCCATATTAATCACCCAGGGTGATATATACCTTGGGGGAATTTAAGGTTTTTGCCTTTCCACCATCCCCTGCTGTCTTCATGACGAATTTTCCGGCCCTGTCGAGCCTCCACAGACGGCAAAACATGCCATTCTTCAGGTAATCTTATATATCTTAACGTTCAAACATAACTCGCATGTACCCTTCGGGTACATTGCCTAAGTGTTTGAAGTGTTTGAGGTGCCAGCGATGGGACTCCTCAGGAGGTATCTCGAATACCCTGTTTTGAGAAAGATTCTGATAGGTTTAATTTTGGGTGCAATATACGGGTTGATAGCAGGGGTTATCGGCCATCCCGGTGCAGCAACCGCTATAAAGCCACTTGGGGATCTGTTCATCAGGCTTTTGAAGATGTTGGTAATGCCAATAGTCCTTGCCTCCCTGGTCGTCGGTGCTGCTAGTATCAGCCCTGCAAGGCTTGGAAGGGTAGGGGTCAAGATAGTGGTTTACTACCTCCTGACCTCCGCTTTTGCAGTGTTCTTCGGCCTCCTCATGGGCAACCTCTTCAGGCTTGGAACCGGCATACACCTTGGAACCGGTGAAGGGAAGGCCATACATGCCACGTCACCGTCCCTCGTTAAGACCCTGCTGAACATTGTACCGACCAACCCCTTCAGTTCTCTGGCGAACGGGATCGTTCTGCAGGTAATATTCTTTGCCATAGTCCTGGGTATAACCCTGACGTACCTCATGAACAGAAAAGATGAGAGGATCAGGACCAGTGCCAGCGTACTCCTCAAAGTATTTGATGGCCTCGCCGAGGCAATGTACTTCATGGTCGGTGGGGTCATGCAGTACGCACCGGTGGGCGTCTTTGCCCTCATCGCCTATGTCATGGCGGAGCAGGGAACTAAAGTGATTGGGCCACTTGCAAAGGTCGTGCTTGCGGTGTACGTGGGTCTAGCCCTGCAGATCCTCATCGTCTACTTCATCCTCCTCAAAGTGTTCGGCCTCGACCCGCTCAAGTTCATCAGGAAGGCTAAGGATGCTATGTTAACGGCCTTCGTCACGAGGAGCTCCAGCGGTACCCTGCCCGTCACAATGCGCGTGGCTGAGAAGAACATGGGCGTGGACAAGGGGATATACTCCTTCACATTACCCCTGGGTGCAACGATAAATATGGACGGAACTGCCCTTTACCAAGGTGCCACGGTACTGTTCGTGGCCGCGGCGATCGGTCAGCCCCTGCCACTCAGCCAGCAACTTGTGGTCGTCATTACGGCAGTCCTAGCGTCGATAGGAACCGCCGGGGTCCCCGGTGCCGGGGCAATAATGCTCGCGATGGTTCTCCAAAGCGTCGGCCTCAACCTGACCTCCGGAAGCCCCGTGGCCCTTGCCTACGCTATGATACTCGGAATCGACGCAATCCTTGACATGGGCAGGACAATGGTCAACGTCACCGGGGACCTGACTGGAACGACGATAGTGGCCAAAACAGAGGGAGAACTGGATAGAAGTAAGTGGTAATAGCCATCTCCCCCTTTATTTTTGTCTTCCTCTAGGGTTTCTGGAACAATGTTTTAAGCTGGATACCTTAGTTTCCATGGTGAGCCCTGTGGAGGATCCCGAGGTAAGGATAATACGGCTTGAGGAGGTTGATTCAACCAATGAGTACGCGAAAAGGATAGCCCAAGAGGTGCCAGAGGGGACCGTGGTCGTCGCCAGTAAGCAGACCGCTGGACGGGGGCGGAGGGGACGTTCCTGGGCCTCACCCGAAGGCGGGCTCTGGATGAGCGTGATACTGAAGCCGGGAAAAACGGATCCGAGGCTGGTCTTTGTCGGTGCCATGGCGGTGGTCGATGTACTCGATGAGTTTGGGATACGGGCCGGAATAAAGTGGCCCAACGATGTCTGGGCTGGTGGAAAGAAGATAGCAGGTATCCTAACGGAGGGGAGGGCAGGGGAATACGTCGTTCTCGGTGTAGGACTCAACGTCAACAACCCCCTACCTGAGGGGCTTTGGGGGTCGGCAACCTCAATGCTGTACCTAGTCGGTAGGAAGATTCCACTTGAGAAGGTTCTTGGGAGACTTATCTTCCATCTGAACGCTTGGTACCGGGTGTACAGGCTGAGACCCGACCTCCTAATGGTGAAGGTCAGGGAAAGAACGTTCATACTGGGAAAATCTGTTGAAGTTTTTGAGGATGATTCCTCCTTCGTTGGCAGGGCGGTGGACGTTCTGGATGACGGTTCGTTGCTTTTGGATGTAGGGGGTGAGCTCCGCAGGGTTGTCTCTGGGGAGGTATCGTTAAGGCCCCTCTGAGTGGCTTTACTGCATGGGAGGAAAGGTTAAATACCCTCCCATCTTTCTAGAATAAGTGGCAGTTTGGAGGTAGACTGAATGAAAAGATTTGCACTCGGTGTTCTGCTGCTTCTGGGGATTGGCCTTATTCTGGGGCCGGCGCTGGCCCTGGAGCCTTATTCGGAGAAGCAGGAGCAGTACTACACCGTTCATGAAGATAGTTCGGCTAACATAACTTTCATAAAAACTTTCTACAGCCCCGCAGGTCTGCTGAACAAGACGAAGGAAAGCATCATAAACATGAGCGTGGAAAACGCTACTAAGCTCCTCATCAATCAGGAGGAACAGGCTCTAAGCAGACTGGGCCTGAAGGTGGAAAATGCCAGCATGGAGATCAAGGGCTATAACACCACGGGCCCCCTTGTTGAGATATTCCATGGTGTAATACCTCACTTTTCAAAGTACTACTCGTATGGTAATGTATGGGAGATCTCCCTGGATCTTCTCAGGGTGGCAGACCTTGCCAGTATCGATGTGACCAAGGTGAATCAGACCCTTGAGTTCGACAACTACTTCACGGTTCAGCTCCCCGCAAACGTCAGGATAACCAAGCTTCCCCAGGACTACGAGAGCGAATCCCATGGCAGTTATGTGAAGATAAACGTCAAGAGGAACGGCAACACTGTTTACATCCATTCGGAGCTGTACTTCAAGAAGGGAATAACCTATGAGGACCTTAATAAGATATACGGTAGCCCAAGAAGCTTTATAATCCAGTACCGGGGCCCAAAGGGTGTGGAGAACTACACCTCCTGGGTTCTGGACGTGAACAACAACGTGAGCATCGGAAAGAACATCACGGTTCTTAATCGTGAGGAACGTTACATCAAGCCCGATAGCTACATCTCATACCTGAAGCTCCAGCTCAAGTATCAGGGGATAGAGACCGCCGAGCAGGGGCTGATGCAGAGCTACGCCAAGAAGCTTGAGAGCAGGGGTGTAGCCGTTAAAGACGGTAACGTAACGCTTCTCAACGTTAACGATACCGGTCCCCTGGTGGTTCTCTACCACTTGGAGCTCACCAATTACACAAAGTACAACAACGGCGTTTATATCTACACGTACAGTCCAAGTCTTGACCTCGGTAACATATCCTTCCTCAACAGACTCGATGCGTCCATCAATCAGACCACCACGACCAAGATAACACTTCCTGAAGGTGGGAAGTTCACCCAGGTTCCGGCGAACATAGCTATCGAGGCGAACGGCAGCAAGGTCATAATGAAGATAGAGAAGAAGGGTGACCGTGAGATAATAATACACAGCAATGTCTACCTTAGGTACGGCATGCTGAGGAAAGACTACGTGGCCATGATGGCGAGGGTTCCGGCAGAAGTCAAGATCGGGTACACCCTCCCATCTGGCTCCAAGGGAGGGATATGTGGTCCCGCAGCACTTGTAGCCCTCGTCATAGTGCCGCTCCTCCTCAGGAGGAGGAAGTAAACCCGCGTCTGGATTAACTCCAGTCTCTATATTTTTCTTGGATTCCATTTAAAACACTTCATCGTTGGGATAAAGGTTATTAACCAGTATGCTGTACATTCCCATTATGGATCGTGCAAGGGGGCCATACGATGGAGCACAAAAGAGCCTTGCTCGCACTGTCGTGGGCTTTTCTGCTGGTGCTCAGCCTCCTGGCCGCCCCCAAAATAGTTGAGGCCGGTCATCTGGGTGAACCCAGCACAACCTGGGCGGCAGTGTATGGGGGAATAAGTAGCAGCGGGGCAAACAGGGTTACCATCAGCCATGCCCATGCGGTTGCCATTGCCCCGAACGGTGACATTATAATTGCGGGAAACACCTTCGGCTTTGGTGCTGGGGGCTCTGACTTCTGGGTTCTCCGTTTGAATGGAAACGGAAGCGTTATCTGGCAGAAAACCTTTGGCGGAAGTGACGACGATTACGCCAACGCGGTTGCCATTGCCCCGAACGGTGACATCATCGTTGCCGGAGACACGTCAAGCTTTGGAAATGGGGGATGGGATACGTTGGTCATAAGACTCGACGGCAGGGGAAACGTGAAGTGGGAGAAGACCTACGGCGGAGAGGATGATGAGTACACAAACGCCGTCGTCATTGCTCCGAACGGTGACATCATAACCGCGGGAAGCACCTCAAGCTTTGGAGCAGGCAACGCGGACATCTGGGTCATGAGACTAAGCCCCAGTGGGGACGTAAAGTGGCAGATGACCTACGGGGGATCGAAGGATGACGAAGCCTACGGGGTCGCCCTAACCCCGGGCGGGAACATCGTCGTTTCGGGCTACACCGAGAGCTTCGGCGCCGGCGATTGGGACGCATGGATCCTCCGTTTGAATGGAAACGGAAGCGTTATCTGGCAGAAAACCTACGGTGGAAAGAAGAGTGACGAGGCCAATGCGGTTGCTATTGCTCCGAACAGTGACATCATTGTTGCGGGGGATACCTCCAGCTTCGGTGCAGGTGACTCTGACTTTTGGGTTCTCCGTCTCAGCGGGAATGGAAAACCAGAGTGGAGCAGAACTTACGGGGGAAAGAAGGACGATTACGCCAACGCGGTTGCCTTGACTCCAAACGGAGACATAATCGTGGCTGGGGGCACTTACAGCTTTGGGGCCGGCGGAAAAGACCTCTGGGTTCTCAAGTTAGACAGCGAGGGAAACGTGGAATGGGAGAAAACGTATGGAGAAAAACACGACGATACTGCCAATGCGGTTGCCATTGCTCCGAACAGTGACATCCTCATAGCCGGCGGGACGTACAGAATCACCTCAGGTGCCGAAGCATGGGTCATCAGACTCGGGGAAAACGGTGGGTCCGAAATTGAGCATCCTCCCTTCAAGTGCGGCGTTGACACAGAGGCAAAGGTCTCTGATGTAAAGGCCGTCGTGAAGGAGAGTAGCGCCCAGGTCTCCCCCAGTGAGACGTTGGCAGGAATTCCCA
>JALVUT010000151.1 GCA_027035445.1 Thermococcus sp. | reverse complement strand
GAAGTATTCGCTCGGATGATCGTGAACCCATATCTTCACAGGAGCGACCTTGTACCACTTCCATGTCGGGAGGTCGTCGAACTCAAAGGCCCCCTCAAAGCTGTCCTTCGAGTAGAAGGGCACCCTGACGAACTTTACATCGTCCTTCCCCAGCTCCACGAAGTTGGGAACCCAAGCTGTCAGTTCGCCTCCCTGCTCGACGTGGTGGACGTCACAGCCGGCGAATTCCATGTTTGGACCGAGTTTCAGGAGCCTGTCAGGGGATAGGAAGATGACGAAGCCGTTCCCGGCGCGGGATATGTAGTGGCTGTGGGGCTGGACGTCGTAGTAGACCTTGAGAATCTCCCCGGATGGCGAAGTCTTAACGAGCGGGTCGAAGAAGATGTAGTTGCCATCATCCGCGAGCGCAAAGCTGGCCGGAGATTGGCCGTTGTAGAGGGTCGTGTTCCAGAAGCCGCTCCAGAGGATGTTTCCTTTCTTGTCCAGCTTCATCCATATCGAGGCTCCGCCGTTATACTTGCCCGGGAGTCCATTGGTGTAGAGCCACCCGTTGGGGACGCTGTAGAGCATCGGCCTTCCGCCGGAGAGAGTGTTGAACCCTCCCATCTTCCAGAGCTGGCCACCATCGATGGCCTGTTTGTATTCCTTGACCCATTTCGGCTTTCCGGTTTCGGGATCTATGGCGAGGAACCCGAGGTCCGGACCCCAAGGGGAGGAGAAGGCTATCATGACCTCGTTCCCGTCAAAGCCCACGGCTTTAACGTGCTCGTGGAGATTCTCTCTGCCGTAGATGTGAACCCACTTCAGGTTTCCGGAGGAGTCGAACTTTATCGCCCCTATGTCGAGGAAAGAGGCTATGTGATCCGTGTCGTAGGGGTCGTCCGGGTTTTTATGATGCATGTGAGCGTAAACTGAAGCAATCACGATGGCTCCATCGCCGGTGGGCTGAACCCTGATCCCCACGTAACCACCTCTTGAGTTTTTGAAGGCCCTGGCCCAGACCGGGTTTCCGGAGAAGTCAAACTTGACCAGCGTGAAGAGCGGGTCTCCCCTGATCCAGTCCTTGGGAGCCGAGACATTGACGACACCGTTTGTCATTAAGACCACGTATATACCGTCCCTCCCAACGGCGATGTCCTGTATAACCTGAGACTGCCCGTAGGGAAGGTTGAGGGGGAGTTTCTGGCTGAGGCTGAAGTTCTTCATCCAGAGAATCTCTCCCATTGGCGAGAGGTGTACGAGGACCGCTAACCCAGCCCCGTGACTCCCTAAGAGGTAGTAATCCCCCGCGTTTCCGGAGATGAAGGACACGGGGTTGTATACTCCATCGAACATAGTCTTATCACGCTGGACGCTGTAGATCACTTCCCATGCATTAGATGAGCTAACGAAGGGCAGGAATAAGCCCGAGACAATGAAGAGCGCGATCAAAACCTTAAGTTTTCTCATTTTTCCACCTATCCCCTTCCGCTTATGAACTTCACGACCTTCCATCCGGCCCAGAGGAAAAGTCCCAGGACAGCTAAAAGAAGGAAAAGTCCCAGGAGCGGGCCAAAAACATGAAAGCCTGTGAGAGGTTCTCCAGACATTTTCATCCCTCCCCCACTCTTATAGCCTCAGGGATTTTGCAGAGGTTTCTCTGGAAGGGATGCTCAGTAAGGCACCTCAACATGGAACCACCATCGACAAACCCTCCCGCAGAAAAGAAAAGCGGGGCAGATTCTGTTTCAGCATGTTACACGTTTATGGGTAATAAATGTTTCGGAAAATAAAATTCGATATGGCATTTTGATTGCCGAAATATCATCAAAATCGAAGACTTTTCGCAAGTTCGGCCAATTTTCTTGACCTATCTAAAGAAACTTCATTCCCGACCTTTCCATCCCTCTTTATCCATGTACCGACTATGAATCCGTCCGCATGCCTCCATAGCCAGGGGAGGCTGTCGTAAGTGGTCCCAGAACCGACGATAACCGGCACGGGAGAGATTCTCTTCGCCAGCGCGAGCCTCTCGATGTCAACGGGCTCCCCCGTTGCCTTCCCGCTCACGACGATCGCATCGGCCAGACCGCGCTCAACCGTGTCCCTCACTGAGTCCTCGAAGTCCCCGAAGTGGACGGCGTGCTTGACGTGCACATCTGCGAAGACCTTGATCTTCGACGGAAGGAGCTTCCTGAGCCTTGCAAGCCCGTGGGCGATGCCCTCTATAACCCCCTGGTCGGTGTAGGCGACACCGCTGAGGACGTTCACCCTTATGAAGTCCGCCTTGACCGCGTAGGCTATCGAATAAGCCGCAACCCCGTCGTTCCTGAGGACGTTTATTCCAATGGGAAGGGAGATCCCATCACGAATGACCTTTGCAACGACTGTGAATGCCGCGACGGTGGTCTTGTCAACGTACTTCGGAAAGGGAACGTCGCCGAAGTTCTCCACCATCACCGCGTCGAAGCCCGCCCTTTCGATAGTCTGTGCGTCCCGGAGGGCAGACTCAATCACGGGGTTGAGGTCACCATCGTAACGGTACGCGCCCGGGAGGGGCTTAAGGTGAACCATGCCTACGAGGGGCTTCCTTTCAAAGTCCATACGATCACCATGCCCCTTAGTCCCTTCAGGTATTAAAGTTTATTAAGGCAAGGAGAGGGAGAGAACCCTTATATAATCCTTAGGAATACTTCTAATTGAATCGGGGGGCAGAGATGACAGATGGAAAATACCTCAGGTTTACCCTTCTCATTATACTGTCGGTGCTTCTCGTTGCGGGGGCGTTCAGCTCTCCAATGCTGAGGCCACCATCCGGAATCAGAAGCCTTGAGGATCTATTTTCACACGAACATGGAAACAAGCCGGAACGGGTGGGGTTAGAGAGCATCCATCCCTACTTCATCG
>JALVUT010000150.1 GCA_027035445.1 Thermococcus sp. | reverse complement strand
CCGAGTGCTTTGTTCCGCCCAAGAACACTGAGTTAGTGCTCCTCTTCCCGTGCTCGGCTAAGAAGCCCTACTCCTTCTCTCGCTCGCATATCCTCTACAGGAAAGCCGTCAAGGAGGCACTTGGCTCCGGAGTCTTCAGGGTTCATGAACTGATCCTCACGTCACCCTTCGGCGTTGTCCCGCGCGAGTGGGAGTGGCTGGCCAAGTACGACATAGTCGTCACCGGCCACTGGGGCGAGGAGGAGATAAAGCCGGCGGCCGAGCTGCTCGCCAAGACCCTCGAGAAGTACCCTAAGGACGCTCCCATCATAGCCCACCTCGACGAAGCATATGCTGAAATCGCGAAGCTCGCCTCCGAGATGACTGGAAGGGAGGTAATCTTCACCCGTGTTGAGAACGGAACGACGAGCAGGGAGAGCCTCGAATCACTCAAGGAGACGCTGAGGGAATTCAAGCTTGAGAGAACCAGGGAGGACAGGACCTACCGCTACTTCGAGAACATAAGGAAGGTCTTCGACTTCTACTTCGGCGCAGGAGCGGGAGAGGCCATCCTTCCCGATGATGGAAAGGTCAAGGGCTCGAAGATGCTCCGCCTCTTCATCGATAACCGGCAGACCGGAACCTTCAAGGACGGCGTTGTGAGCGTCACGCCCTTCGGGATGCAGCGGATTTACGACGCCCTCAAAGCATACTGGGTCCGGGTCGACTTCGAGCTGCGCGGGGACGTTTTCGCCGTCGGCGTTGACGAGGCGGACGAGAGGATAAGACCCGGCGACATCGTCGGCATAGTCCGCGATGGGAAGGTCGTCGGTGTCGGGAAGGCCGTTCTTGCTGGAGGGGAGATGGTTAAGGCCAAGAAGGGCATCGCCGTCAAGGTGAGGAAGAGGGCGTAACGCCTAAAAACCTCCCCTCCATTCTTCCAACATGCCGAAGCACTTCAGACGAGGGATAAAGAGGGAGCACCATTTTCTAAAGGGGCTGGAGAGACCGCTCGAAGAGATAGCCCGAATTCCAGGAGTCAAAAAGGTTATCCCGGGCAGGATATACGCCAGCGATTCGCGGGGCTTTGAGATAAAGATTTCTCGCGAGACGAAAACGGGTTTAAAGCTCATAGCGAAAAGCGATGGCTCCGTCCAGGAGGTCTTTTTGGTCGTGGACAAACCCTATAGGGAAAAAGTCCGGGATGAAATCGCACGCCTTTCCAGGGAATGGGCGAAATGATTTTAAATCCGACTCTTAACTATTTTTGATGGTGAGGTTCCAATTTAAAATCCAGTTATCGTCTTACGACGTTACCGCGGTGCTCATCACTTTAGCCTATTCGCTCGTAATGATTCATCTGAGCCTCCTTAAGTTCAGGTACTTCCGCTACTCCAGTTTTGACCTCGGCATCTTCACCCAATCGCTTTATTCAGCCCTTCATGGGGGGTTCTTCTTCAACACTCTCGAGTGGCAATCCCATGGCGTTTCAACTCACTTTGGGGTCCACTTCCAGCCCGTTCTTTTTCTGCTGGTTCCGATTTTCCGGATTCATCCCTCGGCCGTTACCCTTCTCGCAATCCAGAGTCTGGCCCTCGGTTCATCAATCTTGCTCACTTACGTCCTTGCTAAAAAAGTCCTCAACGAGAAGCTGGCCCTTCCCCTGACGGTTCTCTACGCCTTCAACTCCTCCCTAATTGGCATAAACCTCTTCGAGTTCCACCCGGTTTCTCTCGCGGTCCCGCTGTTTCTGCTAGCCTCAGTCTTTCTCGTCGATGGGAGGGAGCGCGCCTTCATCGTGACATCCTTCCTGATTCTCTCGGTGAAGGAAGATGCATTTCTTGGAGTTTCATCGCTGGCCACGTGGTGGGCAATCAGAGGTGGCCTCTCCTTCGAGGAGCTCAGAAAAAATCTCCACTTTGTTATTCTTGCAGCCCTTGCCGTGCTCTACGGCCTCATCGTCATCAAGCTCGTGATTCCCCACTTTGGAAGGGGCTACATCTACGGCGACCTCTACAGGCACATCCACATAACCGGAAGGAAGTCCCCATATTTCCTCCTTTTCAACCTGAGCTTTGGGCTTTTACCGCTCTTTCTCCCGCGCAACTGGGTTCTCCTGGCTCTTCCATGGCTTGAGAGCCTGTTTACCTCGAGGGCAAGTCAGTACACCTTCGGCTTTCACTATCCTTATATGCTCGTCCCCCTCTCCTTTGTTGGAACCGTCTTTGCAATCAGGGAGATTGACGTTAGAAAAATCCTTTCGGTTCTGCTCGTCATCGGATTGATGACGTCGTGGGCTACAATGCCCGTTGTGAGAAAACCGCCAAAGGAGCAGTTTTCCATGGTTTACTACTCCATCCTTGAACCAATTCCCGGCTACAAAACGGCCTGGAAAATCGTTGATGTCCTCCTGAAGACTAACCTCTCCATCTACACCCAGCCAGCTTTCTATCCTGCCCTCGCCGTCAAGCAAAACGTCTACGTTTATCCCGCCAAAATTGTGCCCGATCTGGTGTTGGTGGATGCAAAAACGTACCGGGGTCGCGTTTACCTCAAGAGGCTCAGGGAGATGGTGAAGGCAAAATACGTTCGCATCTACTCAAAAAACGGAATAGAGGTTTACGTGAGGGTCGGCTTAAAGCTTCCGCTTCCCCTCAAAGAACTCGATCAGCCCCCTCGTCACTCATCTCCTCATCGGCGTCGGTGTAACCGAGCTCCCTCTTCTGGAGTTCTATCAAACCGGGGGTGAGCAGAAGCCTTCCGTCCAGCTTGGGAACCGCGTAGTGGAGCGTTATCTCGCTGAACTCGTCCAGCCTTATCGTAGGATTCTCCTCGTACTCCACCTCCTCCAGCCTCTCCCCGTCCGCTACGAGCCTCGCCACTATGCTCGCCCCGTCTATCGAGTACTGGGGCTTCCCTATGTGCCTTACCTTTACGCCCTCCATCCTCGACGTTATGAACTCCCTGGTTCTGCCCCTCGGAACCGCGTCGCCGAGTATCCCGCCGACGACTATCAGCGTGTCCCCGTCGATGTCCTCCGGCTTGAGCTCCCCCTCCGCCTGAAGGTCGAGGACTATCATCTTTGAGCGGTCAAAGGGGAAGCGCGTTACGCTCTCACTTACGACGCCCCCGAGCTTCGCAAGCCTCTCCCTCTCCCCGGGCTTCACGTTGGTGAAGATCAGCTTATCCTTCCACCACTCGGCCACGTGGCTGTACTCCAGCCAGAGCCACTCGCTTATATCCTCCAAGTGCTCTATTATCAGGTACGGCATAAGCATCACCGGAGTGGCTTTGGACTCCAACCTTAAAAGCCTGCTGACTTCCCGGTTCTGCCCAGCAAGGGATTTAAGCCCGATTGAAAACCCAACACCATGAGTTTCAAGGAAAAAGGCCCCCGCCCATATGAACCACCCTCATTTTCGTAATGAGCTCCCAGAGGTGCTTCCTCTCCTCCGGAGTTCTCTCTCTAACAGCTCTGTTGAAAGAGCTCCATCGCTCCAGGCAGGCAGTATTTAGCAAGCCTCCCAGCGTCGGCGTAGACCCTGACGCCCTCCCAAGTCAAACACTTCGACGGTCTTTCCGAGATCAAGGTAGGCGAGGATCGACTCGGCGACGCCGAATTCCTCCATCGCCCACCAAGGAGAGGCCCTTATCCCAAGCACAAGGTAAGAACAGACGTGCCGTAGAACTTCTCACATACCTCAGGATACCTTCAGCGTCACTCTCCTCGACGAGCCTGTTGAGCGTGGGCATGGCATCACTATTCCCAGATAGGTAGTCTATTTTTAGCCATTTCCAGGATTGGTGTTATGAACGAAGGGTGAAGAATTCAAGGGGGTTCAGAATAACGGATAAGAATGTCTTTTAGTTCGAGGGCCTTCCGGTACGTAGGTGAGTCAGGATTCTCGAGTATGGCCTCAACCTCAGGGTCGTACTCCTCAACAAGCTCATCATAGGGGATGACCATTTTGGTTGTGAAGTCATTGAAGCCGAGCTCATTCAAGATCTTCTCGACCTTCTCAACGTGGTAGTCCTTCTTAACCTTGTTAATTACTAGGTAAACGTTTTTTATTCCGAGCTGCCTCGCAAGCCTTGCTGCATCGACTGCAACTTGGACGGAATTATAGGTTGGCTCTGTCAGGACAACTGCCTGCTTAAAGCCCCTCGCGAGTGCCCTGCCAAAGTGTTCAAGGCCAGCCTGGGTATCCATGAGGATTATCTCGCCTTTCCTCAGGTTTATGTACTTGACGACTGCATCGAGGAGAGCGTTCTCTGGACAGAGGCAACCAGCAGCGGCTTGGACGACACTCCCCATGACGAGGAGCATCACACCATCAGGGCCGACGACTCCAAAGCGGTCAACGACATCCCTCACATCTGGAGTGAGTGAGAAATACAGCCCCCAGTTCGTCCCGGGTCTTGCACCAGTCTTCTCCTCTATGTAGTCGAGGTTCCTATTGAGCGGGACTATCTTGTCCCGAATCTCCTTGGAAACACCCAGCGCATGGGCAAGATTCATCTGCGGGTCTTCATCAACGGCTAAAACCCTGTATCCATCCCTTGCAAGGAGCCTCGCGAGGATTGCGGTTATCGTTGTCTTTCCGACTCCACCCTTGCCAGTGATTACAACCCGAAAGCCCTCTTCAGGAGCCTGTTTATTCGTCCTCCTCTGGAACTCCTCAGCTATCTCAAACAGCTTCTTCCTCCGCTCTTCATGCCCTGGCTTTAAAGACTTTGTCATAACCAATGCACCCTCCTGGTGTTGAATCTGAGCATATAAATGCTTTTAGGTTTTATTTTCAAACTCAAAGATTACCCATCTTTGGGGAGGTATATGCACGATTTTGTCCTATAACGAATATGAATATACCAATGAATTTTATTTAATATGTAATTAGGTTTACACTTCTGAGTGATCTAACCCCTGACCAGTTGGTCATGGGCCTTGGTGGATTTTTTTGTTATAATCTAATAATTAACTGGCACTTAATACATCTGACATCCCCAGTTTTCTTTTAAAACGGAAATCGTTTATATTCCAATTGCTATACAAACCTTGGTGAGTTCCATGTCTACCGATTCAAAGCCAACCATTTTCATTGATCCAGCAAAGTGCATTGGCTGCCGGCACTGTGAGATAGCATGTGCAGTGGAACACTCACAGAGCAAGAACCTCTTCTCCGCAATCTTTGAGGATCCCCTTCCCCAGCCCAGGATACATGCTCTCCCAATGGGAGCATACAACGTGCCCATGAACTGTCGTCACTGTGACGGAGCACCTTGTGTCGAGATCTGCCCGACGGGAGCACTCTACCACGACAAGGACGGCGCAGTCATGATAACTTCTGAGAAGTGTATAGGGTGCAAGATGTGTGCTATCGTCTGCCCCTTTGGTATCCCAGAGTTCGACACTCTCAACGGTGTGATGTTCAAGTGTGATATGTGCCCTGACAGACGGGCCGAGGGAAGGGAACCGGCCTGTGTGGAAGCCTGTAAAACGGGTGCACTCCAGTTCGGAACCATCGATGAGATCGTCTCAAAAGTCAGAAAAGAGAAGGCGGAGCAGATCGTCAAGCTGAAGGAAGGTCTAGTTGAAGAGAGATACAACGGTTGGGATATCTTTAGATCCATGCAGACCGTTTTGATTCATATTAATGAAGGTGATTCGGAATGAAGAAGTATAAGGAGGTCTCAATCGACCCGACCACCCAACAGATGCATAAGCGGGCTCAGGAACTGGGAATCGAGACCGTCTGGGAGAGACTCGAAAAGCAACAACCCCAGTGTGGCTACGGCCTCTTAGGTGTCTGCTGCAGGAACTGTATGATGGGTCCATGCAGGATAAACCCCTTCGGCGGCGAACCTCACAGGGGCGTCTGCGGTGCAGATGCCGACACGATCGTTGCGAGGAACCTCCTCAGAATGATAGCCGCTGGTGCCGCCGCCCACAGCGACCACGGGAGACACGTGGCATTAACCCTTCTCATAGCAGCCGAGATGGCCGAGAAGTCCAAGGAGGAGGGCAAGCCAACACTGGAGCTCGATAACATGGCATCGAGCACGCTCCCGTACCAGGTTAGGGACGTTGAAAAGCTCAAGGCAGTCGCTAAAAGGCTCGGCGTTGAAACCGAGGGTAAAACGGTGAGGGAGATAGCCAAAGAGGTTGCAGATATAGCCCTCCACGACTTTGGAAAGCAGGACGAAGAAGCTCTCACCTTCCTAAAGGCCTACCTCAACCCCAAGACCTACGAGGTGTTCGAGAAGGCCGCCGAAAAGGCTGGAATGCCTTGGTTTGAGAACGGCGTACTGCCGAGGGGTATAGACAGGGAAATCGTTGAAAGTTTACACAGGACGCACATAGGAACCGACCACGACCCAGTGAGCATACTCCTCCACGGCCTCAAGACCTCGCTCGGAGATGCGTGGGGAGGTTCACTCATAGCGACGGAGCTTCAGGACACTCTCTTTGGTACTCCGCAGGTCATAAAGGCCGAGGCCAACCTCGGAGTTCTCAAGGAGGACTACGTCAATATAGTCGTCCACGGCCACGAACCAGTCCTCTCAGAGAAGATAGTCGAGGCCGCCCAAGACCCGAAGATGGTAGAGCTCGCCCAGAAACTCGGGGCAAAGGGAATCAACGTCGTCGGAATGTGCTGTACGGGCCTGGAGGTTCTCATGAGGCACGGCATCCCGATTGCGGGCAACTTCCTCCAGCAGGAGATGGCCATCGTAACCGGCGCCGTCGAGGCGATGGTAGTCGACGTCCAGTGCATCATGCCGGCCACCGTCGATGTCGCGAGATGCTTCCACACCAAGATAATCGACACCAGCCCATTGGCGACATTCCCCGGGGCAATACATATCAAGTTCGACGAGAGGAGAGCAGACGAGATAGCAAAGGAAATAGTCAGAACAGCCGTTGAGAACTTCCCGAACAGGTCAAAACAGAGGGTCGAGATTCCGAAGGAGAAAATGAGTGGAGTTGTAGGATTCAGTGTCGAGGCCATACTTAAGCACTTCGGAGGGAGCCTAAAGTCAATCGAGGAGGCAATTGTCGAGGGCAAGATTAAAGGTGTTGCCGGCCTCGTAGGCTGTAACAACCCCAAGACAAAGCATGATCACAACCACATTAAGATAGCTAATGAGCTGATGAAGAGGGACGTTCTGCTCATTGGAACCGGCTGCTGGGCCACTGCAGCCATGAAGTACGGCATCTTCCTACCTGAATATACTGACACGGACAACGTTGGTCCCGGCCTGAGGGAGTTCGCCAAGGAGTGGGGAATACCACCGGCACTCAACATGGGTTCGTGCGTCGACTGTACAAGGATGCTCGTTTTAGCGGATCTTATAGCAAGGGACCTCAACGTACCGATTTCAGCCCTGCCTGTTGTAGGTTCCGCGCCGGAAGCAATGAGTGAGAAGGCAGTCTCGATTGGAACATACTTCGTCGCGAGCGGGATAACAACTCACCTTGGCATAGTGCCGCCTGTCCTTGGTGGCCCGAAGGTCGTAAAGATACTCACGCAGGATCTCTACGACATCGTTGGAGCAGCCTTTATAGTCGAGCCCGACCCGTACAAGGCAGCGAAGCTGATGTACGATCACATAATGAAGAAGAGGAAGGAGCTCGGCATCTGAGCTCCTCTTTTCTGTCTCTTTTGAGGTGGTAAAATGGAGCGCATCAGGGGTTTACTGGAGAGGGGTAAATCTCAACAGGAGGGCCGGCTGGACGAGGAAGCGTGCATCGGCTGCGGCCTCTGCGCCCAAGTCTGCCCCCACAACGCGATATTCATCATCGACGACGATAAGAAGGTAATCTCATTCCATCCGGAGCTCTGCAGGGAGTGCAAGTTCGAGTGCAACGACATCTGCCCGACCAAGGCCATCAAGGGCCACCCGAGGCGGCTCAACCTCGAATTTGAGTACGCCCGCTGTCAGGTCTGCGGGAAGAGGCTCGACTACAGCGTGAAGACGGCGGAGTTTCTCTACCATAAACTTGAGAAGTTCTACGACCATCCCGAGATCGTTTTCATGTGCGACAGGTGCAAGCACGAGCGCGTCAAGGAGTTCCCGACCGAGTACCTCCGCTTCTTCGGGGGGAGCACCAAATGAGAGGCATGAAGTTCTCCTTCCTCTGCAAAAAGAAGCCGCAGCCAACTGGCAAGAGGGTCACCATAGTCGGCGCAGGGCCAGCGGGGCTTACAGCGGCGGGCTACCTCGTCTGTAAAGGGCACGACGTTGACATCTACGACAAGATGCCCGAACCCGGTGGGCTCATGCTCTTCGTCATCCCCGAGTTCAGAATACCTGTTGAGAGGGTTCGCCTCGGTGCAAAGGAGCTCGCGGACGAGTTCGAGGTCACCTATTACCCGAGGACAAAGGTCATGGAGGAAGAGAGGCCCGACGAGGGCGACGAGTTCTACGAGCAGGTAATAAAGCTGAGCGAGCTGAAGGAGAACTACGACGCGGTTTTAATCGCCACTGGGATCTGGAACGTGAGGAGGATTGGAATCCCCGGGGATGACCTTGATGGCATAATCTCACCACTGGAGCTCCTCTTCTGGATAAAGGGACAGAATCTCGGCTATGTGCCGAAGGAGAAGGTTCCAGAGCTAAAGGGGAAGAAGGTCGGCATAATCGGGGCCGGCCTAACTGCGGTGGATGTGGCCTTCGAGTGTAACAGGCTTGGCGCCGACGTCGAGATATTCTACCGCAGAACTATAAGGGAAGCCCCGGCTGGAGCCTATGAAATAAACCTCCTCAGGAGAAGGGGCGTCAAGTGGTTCGAGCTGGTCACCCCAAAGAGCGTCGTCGGTGAAAACGGTCGGGTTAAAGCGATAGAGCTCCTCAGGACTCGCCTTGGAGAACCGGACGAAACAGGAAGGCGGAGACCCATCCCGATCCCGGGCTCTGAGTTTCAGGTTCCCGTTGACTATCTCGTCTTCGCAATAGGGATGGTCTCCACTCCACCGGTGAACGGAAGTTACCTCGCGGTTGACAGGAGGGGCAGGCTCGTTGTTGATGAGAGACATATGACGAGCGTTGAGGGCATCTTCGCGGCCGGTGATGTTGCCAACGGGCCGACTAAGGTCGGGAGGGCGATAAAGGATGGTCTCTACACTGCCGTCGCTGTCGACAGGTGGCTCAGGGGGGAGCTCTGATGGAGAGGAAATACCTCTACATAGACTACCTGACGTGCATCGGCTGCGAGACCTGCCAGACGGTCTGCGACTTCATCCACGACGGGAGTCCTCACATAAGGATCTACATAACCGAGAACAAGCAGTACCTGCCGATAAACTGCAAGCACTGCGACGACGCGCCATGCATAAGGGTCTGCCCGACCCAGGCGATATATCGCGACGAGGACGGTGCGGTGAGGGTAGCCGAAGACAGGTGCATAGGCTGCCTCGCCTGCCTGCAGGTCTGTCCCTACGGAGTGCCCTTCTACAGCCTCAGGGTGAAGGCGGTAACCAAGTGCGATATGTGCGCCGAGAGAAGAGAAGAGGGCATGGAACCGGCATGCGCGCTGATGTGTCCCGCCGAGGCCATCCACTACGGACCACTTGAAATGGTGCTGGAGCTGGTGAAGGAGAGACGCGCCAAGAACATTCCAGAGCACCAACGCGAACTAACCGAGAAAGAGCTCAGGAGGAGCGTAAGCTCCGGCTTTAAGGTCTTTTGAACCTCTTTTTCAATTTGGAGGATGAATGATGGAGGTAAAGGATATAATCGGAAACCTGCACAGGATAGTCCTCTGCGGCATAGGGAACGAGAGGAGAGGCGATTACGGCTTCGGGGCTTATCTCGCGGAGGCCCTCCTGAGAGCCATAGAAAATCCCAACTTCTTTCCAGTGAACTGCCATGATATCCCGGAAGGTCAGGCGGGGATTATAGTCAGGTTCAGGCCAGAGCTAGTGATAATAGCGACTCCCCTGGAGATTGAAACGGGACCGGGAACGGTTGTCGCTGGCGATCCCTGGGAAGCCCTAGGAGACGTTCCCGAGGAGTTGAAGCCCCAGCTTGAGGTGACGTTGAACCATCTAAGGGAGATCCTCCCGTGGACACGCTTTGTCTTCCTCGGATGCCAGCCGGGGAGTGAAAAGAAGGTTACAGAAGAGATAAAGGAGTGTGTTAGAGCCCTAGCGCTGGCATTTAAAGACGTAGTTGATTAAACGAGCTCCTTCCCCGTAGTCGTCATCACGAGCTTGCCGTGCTTGACTCCCTTGAGGCTCAAAAGCCTGTCGGCTATCTCTTTTATCCTCCTCGCCTTGCCCTTGACTATGACCACCTCAAGACAGTTGTGTCTGTCCATGTGGACGTGGATACTGGAGACTATCTCGCTCAGGTAGTCATGCTGTAGATCCAGGAGTTCCTTGACGACATCGGCCTCATCGTGGTTGTAAACCATAGTGATTGTTCCGGCAACGTCCGCATCCCCCGTCTCCCACTCATAACGTACTATGAAGTCCCTTATCAGGTCCCTTATGGCTTCACTCCTGTTTGCATAGCCCCTCTTTTCAACGATCCTATCGAACTTCTCAAGCAGGTTGTCCGGGATCGAAACCCCAAAGCGGGTAATCTTCATGCCACCACCCCATCCAGAATACGGGATCCCCCTAAAGAGAGTTTCGTTAGGTAGGCAGTATACCGAGTATCCAGAAGCCGATTAGAATGAGAAGAATTCCGGCGACAACGGAGAGTTCGGTGGAGTGCCTGACCATGGCCCTTGAGAACTCCTTGCTCTCCTGAATGCCCCCCATGGCGAGCAGGATGACCGTTAAGGGGAGGATGAATATGAGGTTGTATAGGGCCAGGAGGAGGAGCATCATCAGCCTGGAGCCGTGGGATATTATGGTTGAGTAGACGATGTAGGGACCAGCGGAGCAGGGGAGGAGCGTCGTCGATACGGTGAAACCAAGGAGAAGGGCACCCGCTACGGTGGTCTCGCTGGAGAACACCTTCCTCCTGAGTTCTCTCTTGTCCCCGATTCTGGAGCGTTCCATTAGCCCTGTGGCTGCCGTGTACAGGCCGAAAAGAACCGCAAAGTAGCCGGCCCACCTCACGGGAATCCTGCCGGCTATGATGGTAAGGCCCAGGCCTAGGGTGTAGTAAGAGATGTAGACCGCCGTTATGAACGCCGCACCCACGAGGTACAGCTTCCTCCGCTCAAGCCCCTTGACGGAGAGGGCCACCAGAAACAGCGTGTAAACCACGAAAGTGCACGGGTTTATTGAATCGCTCAGTGCCAGGGCCAGGAACTGCGGGATGAAGTAGCCGATGCCGAGTGCGTACAGAACCCCCGAGCTTATACCGAATGAGAGGAACAGTATCACAAGAAGGTACCTAAACTCAGCACTGTGAATCACCCTTTCCACGTTCATGGTTGAAGTTAAGCCCCAAAGGTTTTAGCCTTTTTTAAAGGGGAAAGTTTGAAACCTCAAGTTGGGAACCCCGCTATATTTAAATGGAGGATTTGCAAGATTCAGTGGAGGGATTGAAATGCATGAATGGGCCCTTGCCGATGCGATAGTTAGAACCGCCCTCGATTACGGCGAGAGGGAAGGGGCGAGCAGGATCAAGAGGATAGACGTGGTTCTCGGGGAACTCCAGGACGTTGCCGAGGACATAGTGAAGTTTGCAATGGAACAGCTCCTGGCAGGAACCATCGGGGAAGGTGCGGAGGTGAAGTTCATTGAGGAGGAGGCGGTCTTCAGGTGCAGGAACTGTGGCCACGAGTGGAGGCTCAGGGAGGTAAAGGAGGCCTTCGACGACCGCATAAGGGAGGACATCCACTTCATCCCCGAGGTGGTGCACTCGTTCCTCGCCTGCCCGAGGTGTGGAAGCCACGACTTTGAGGTCGTTAGGGGGAGGGGAGTGTACATAGGCGGGATACTAATTGAGAAGGGTGATGATGCATGAACGGTATGGATCCCCGCGTGAGGGCCATAGAGGCCAGGCTTGAGAGGGTCAAACGCATAATACCCGTCGTAAGCGGAAAGGGTGGCGTGGGCAAGTCGCTCGTTTCAACTACCCTCGCGCTCACACTGGCAGAGAAAGGCTACAAGGTCGGCCTCCT
>JALVUT010000149.1 GCA_027035445.1 Thermococcus sp. | reverse complement strand
CCCTAAGCTCGAGGAGCCTCATTAGGATTCCCTTTTTAATGTTGAACGGCTTTTTGAGTTCCCCATTACCGGCGTAAATCTTTTCGCCGTACTTCCGCCATAATTCCCCGTACCCCTCCCAAGTGTAGGAAAGTGGATGCCTTCCATCATCGGGCCGGGTTCTTCCGATGACCGTTATCCTGTCCCTTCCCTCGTCTTTTGCCATCTCGAGTCTCTCGCCCACGACCTCGGCCATCCGATACATCGGGGTCTTTGGATCAAAGTAGCCCAGTCCCGAGGACAGCGTTAAGTTACCCCCCGTGTAGGCCCTGAACGTTTCACGTATCCTGAAGGCCAGCTCAAAGACTTGGTCCCAAGCACCGACGATGAAGAAATCGTCCCCGCCGGCGTAAACCACGACCACGTCGGGGGGTTCCGGCCACCGCCCGATCGAGGGAACGTCTCCCGTGAGGTATCCAGATTTTCCCTCTATGATCATCCTCAGGTAACCCTTGAAAAAGTAGTCCATAAAGCGCGATGCCGTTGCCAGCTTTGACGGACTGTCAAGGGAACCGAAGAACTCGCCAAGCCTGTCAACATCACCCCTGAGGACACCTATTCTCTTCACGCCCCTTGATGCGCTCGCCAGCTCTTCAAAGTCCGCGACACCCTCCTTTTCTCCTGAGGACTTGTAGTAGTCGGCCACGAGGTAGGGCACGAACTCCATGGGCCCCGGAAGGTCGGGGGGTGTTAGGGTGTTCTTGAGCAGAAGGAACTCTCCCCTTGGAACGGGGCCTTCTCTGTAGGGAATCAAGTGCCTGAAGGGCCCTTCCGTGACGCCTTCTCCCTCATGGGCTTTTCTGTCCAAGATAAAACCCCTGAGCTTTGGAAGCTCTTTTCCGAGTTGGAGGAGTTCGTTGCACGTCCCACAGACCATAAGCTCTTCGTCCCCGAGCCCAAACGGTCGGAGTTCATCCTCACGGACTTCCCTGCCGCAGACCGGGCACTCCACAAGCTTTTGCCCGTGTGAAGGTGAGAAAAGACCATCCACCTCTTCAAAGCGTCTCAGCTTCTTCACACTCAGTTTTTTACTTAGCCTCCTCCTCGCCTCGTCGAAAAGGTTCTTACCCCCTTTCCTTCCGAGCTCCTCTCCACTTATCGCCTCCCACTCGAGGGCCAAGTAGAGCTCTCCATCGAACTCCCGATAGAGCCATTTCGAGACGGACCTTCTGACGTTTTCAAGCTCCCCAACCGCCTCCGGGGTATTCTGGGCAAGGATTAAAAAATGACCCCCGGCGTTGAAAACGACGTTGGCCCTCGTAAGGCCGAGCCTCCTGAGTATTTCAAGAACAACGTCCCATCCAATCAGTTCAAGGTAGGCGCTTCTGGCGCGGAGATACTTGAGGGTTCCCCTCCCGGTTACACCGTAGAGGAAGTCCTGTATCCCAGAGAAGTCTCCCTCAACGAGGAGGAACCGTTTCTCTTTCCTGCAGGTTCCCCTCTTAACGTCCTGCATCGTGCAACCCGAGCGGAGCATGGCGAGGGCTATGGCCGAGGTCATCCTCATGTGGTCGTAGAGGGATATGGCGTTCCCTTCCAGTGTCACCGAACTCACAAAGGTAAGGTGCTTTTCGAGAACCGGCATGATGCGGTCTATTTCAAGCTCGGTCCCACTTAACTCGTCCGCGAGGGCCCTAACGACCTTTCTATAATCGTCACCTGATATGCGCACGTCTTCCCCGGGCACGGGGAGCTCGAACCCGTCGAGCTCCAGCGGGACGAGGGGATACTTCATTTCTTTGTTAAAGATCGAGGAGAGCGGCCTGAAAACGTGGAAACTACCGCTGGTTTCCTCCCTCTCGGCCGATGAAAGGTTGTCTGCCTCGTAGACTATCCAGAGCGCCCTGAGGATATCTTCCCCGCTGAGCCCAAAGCGTTCCGGGGAAACTTCGCGGATCTCCCTCTCCATCTCCATCTCGTTCATGTGGCCCCGATGGTGAAACTCCGAAAACAGGGCCAGAAGTTCATACTCCTCCCTGTCTGTTCTTTCCCCGAGTTCGCGGAGAAACCGGGCCCCCTGCTTCGAATGGTCGCCCGAATAGATACCCGCTCTCTGGACGGGTTTTCCTATGTCGTGCAGGAGTCCTCCAAGGGCCACCAGCTTGTCTGTCTCCACCGGCTCACCTCCCCATTGGATTCAGGAAGCCAAACCCCAGGCTATTCTTCTCGCCGAGACCAACGTCCATGAGGAAGGAGTAGAACCTCCTCTGCTCTTTGGGTATCCTGTTTTTCTCCAGAAGCTCCCAGCGGGAGCCTACAACTGTAAACGCCCTCCCCCCTTGATGATCCTGACGTAAACGTCAATCTTTCCGTTTCTTCTAACTTTGGGCACCATGCGGTCGAATATCGGGTCGTCGAGGTGAAAATCTTCACCGTAGAATGCGTTGTACTTCTTCTCGGCGTTCTCCCTCAGCCTGTCCAAGAAGAAGTTCAGATCCCTGTGGACGTAGAGCTTGAAGTACTCGTTTCTCCTGGAATCCCTGTGGATTACCACGGGGGAACCGGTCTGAAAGCGCCTTGTGAGGGGAAGCCTGAACTTCCTGACCTCGGCTATAGTGAGCTCCTCGGTGCCTATGTAAACCCTCACCCTGTCCTTCAGACTTGAGTGAAGGGCGTCTATGAACCCCCTGTTGGGGGACGAGACTATGAAAGTTGGATTGCCCCTCCTGTCCGTGAAGAAGTCGGAGAACGTAAAGAACTTGAACTTTGCCCCCTCGTGGATGTCCCCGTACCCGGTGCCCTTGAGCATGTTGTAGATGAACCCCTGAACGGCGTGCTTGTTGGGCCTGACGGGTCTTCCCTCAGCGGGGTAAAAGGCAACCTTGAGTCTCATCCGGTTCACCGAAGGCACGCG
>JALVUT010000148.1 GCA_027035445.1 Thermococcus sp. | reverse complement strand
CTCTCCAGCGCAATGGACTGCCTGTAGTCTATGCCATGGATCTCATCTTTAAGCTCCAGCATGAGGTGATCAATCTTGCTCAGATTACGTTCCTCCACTTGGGCCATCATCTCGTTGAACTTCTCCCTGAGGTATGAAACGTTAACCCTTCCAGGGTTCTCAGATATGCGGGTTATATGGTCCCCTATGCGTTCTATGTTGCGCACTATGAACAGGATGCCCAGAAGGTCGAAGGAGCGCTTTATCATGCCACTCTCCTCAGTGACCCCCCTTCTGCTCAGGAGGCGATTTACGGCCCGTATTATGAGAAAATAAAACCTATCGAGCTCGTTCTCAAGGTCGTTGATATCCCGGAGTATCTCTCCGTCTCCGGGTGAGTTTATGAGGAGTTCGAGGTCACCGAGCATAGATAGAACCAGTGAGCTGATCCTGTTAAGGAGCTCCGCAAGGTTCACTTCACGTTCATCCAGAAGGCTCTTGGCCACCATCCTCTGGTACTCGTCCATGACTATCTCAACACCCGGAAGACTCTGGAGAACCTTCCTTATTTTCACCTTGTATATCGGCATCTCCTCCGAAAAACGGATTTCAAGGACATCGTAGCCCTGAATGTATGCCGAGATCACCAGCCGAACCGCCATGTCTGGGGAATACTCCTTGGAGATCTCGAGCACCTTTTCCTCACTCACCTCCTTGGGCTCTTTCGGGAAGATCGTAATGCTTCCATCTGAGTTTATAGAAAGGGGTATAATATCTCCCCGCTTTAGTCCATTCTCGAGGACCCACTTTTTTGGGAGGGATATTATGTAGGAACTCCTACCGGTAAATTGAACTTTACGGAACTCCATAGATATCACCACAAATATAGAGTGTTCGAGCTAATAAAAGGCTTCAGTTCGATAAATTTATAAACGCTATGATTTAGGTTAGGACATGCTCTCCGGGTATGGAAGGGACACGAAGATACTAATCGGGGCCAACGCCTTAGGACAGACCTTCCTCTGGTTTTCCTTCTTCATAATGCCCTTCTACCTCAAGGCCCTCGGCTACGACATGAAGGCTATGGGAGCATTCTTCTCGGTCCAGACGATGGTGGGTGGCCTCTTCTTCCTCCTAGCAGGGCCGGTATCGCTCCGCCTCGGTTATAGGAAAACACTGCTGCTTAGTGCATTTCTTGGCTTCCTCGGGAGGGTTCTTCAGGTTTTGGCCATGAACTGGGTTACCCTCTTCCTCGGATTCACCTTGGTGGGCGTTAACATGGGTCTGAGGCAACCAAACTACAACGCCTACCTGAGCGAGCTGGTTCCGGGGGAGAAGAGACACGAAGCCTTTTCAAAGAGTTTCGGCCTCGGAACTCTCTTTAACTCCCTCGGGGTTCTTCTGGCGGGCTCCCTTCCGGGATACCTCGTTGAGACAGGTCTAGCCGGGGAAACAGCCTACAGGCTGACGTTTTCCCTCTCACTCCTCCAGTTCGTTTTTGTAGTCCCCGCATTGCTCCTCGTCAAGGATGTTACGGTGAGAGAGAAAAGGATACGTTGGGAAAGGAGTTTGGTGGTTAAAATCCTCAAGTTCTCCCTTCCGAGCGCGCTCATAGGACTCGGCGCGGGGATAACTATACCCTTTATGAGTCTCTACTTCAAACTCCGCTTTGGCGAGACCCTATCAACCATAAGCTACGTGTTCTTCTTCCAGCAACTGGCGATGGGGCTGGGCTCATTTGGTTTGCCAGAACTCGTCAGGAAATACGGACCTGTGAAGGTTATAACGTCATTTCAAGGAACGGCGACTTTCCTCTTTACAATCTTTCCCTCCATCGAGACCTTCGCCCTGGCCGGGGCGGTATACGTGGCGAGGGCAATACTGATGAACATAATCTGGCCGATAAACAGCTCCTTCATGATGGGCTTCTTCAAAACGGAAGAAAAGGCGACGGCCAATGGAATCCAGCAGGCATTCTCGACATTTATGAGAGGAATTGGGAACTCCATAGGGGGAACGCTATTCGCGCTTTCACTGGCTTATCCTTTCTACGCCACCGCTCTCCTCTACGCCACCGCAACCGCGCTTTTTTACGCCTTCTTTATAAAGCACAACTGATTACTCCCTTGCTAGTTCCTCACCCCTCTCAAGGGCCTTGAAGTTGACCTCCCAGAGTTTCTCGCGGAGGGTCGCCCTGATTCCGGCATGGATGCTCTCCCTCTTGAGAGGAACCAGCCCCTTGCCAAAAGCGTAGCCGAGCATCAAAACTCCCAACGTTCTCGGATTTATTCCGTCGGCCTCGCGCTGGAAGTTTCTCATATAAACGGGGCAGATTTTTTCAATGGCTTCTCTTATCTCCTCCAGCTCGGGGTAGCGCTCCTTGCCGACGAGCGTCGTTGCAGTGTGGATGGGGTAGGCGTTGATTATCGCGGTGCTCCTCTCGCTTAGAAAGCGCACGTTTCTCAAAGCCTCGGCCGGCTCGAGGGCCAGCATGAGGTCCGCTCCCCCCTCCTCGATTAATGGAGAGTAAACCTCCTCACCAAAGCGGAGGTAGCTAAGGACGCTACCGTAGCGCTGGCTCATTCCCAGTGTCTCCCCAATTCTAACGCTGTATCCCCCGTGTATGGCCGCATTGCCAACTATCCTCGAAAGGGTCAGACCCCCCTGGCCACCAACACCGGTAATTATAAGGTTGAACTCCATTCACATCACCAAAGGGCATACGAGCGGACATTTTTAAAGGTTGGGAGAGTCAGACCGACCAGAGAGGCCGTCCCCTCACGTAGGTCGCAACGGCGTTCCTCTCCTCATCCAGTATCATAACCCTTGAAATCAGGACTTCAAGATCGTCCCAGACCTGCGAGAGACTCGGGGTTGATAACGACGAAGTCGGCTTCTTGTCGACCTCAAAGCTCAGAATTCC
>JALVUT010000147.1 GCA_027035445.1 Thermococcus sp. | reverse complement strand
CTAAATTGGGCCTGTACCTTGTCCCTGTAGAGCTCCGGGATCACATTGAAGGTACAGAATGGAACAATCCTGCCATCAGGCATAGCATAGTGAATGACGCAGCGCTCAACTCTTTCCACGTCGTAGTTGTACTCGTCCATGAAGTGCATCATCCCGAGGAAGAGGGCGTTCTCGTGGAACTTCCCGAGGGCATCGTAATTGCCATGCATGAAGGCGTTCTTCATGAGTTCGAGAACGCTGAGCCCCCGGGGTGCATACTTGTCATCGTAGAAAGACTTGAACTTGAGAAAGATCTCAGCACCAAGCTTGAGCTTTTTAAGCCTGCCCATATTCTTCCAGTTCTCTATCTCCCCCGCCTTTTCCTCGAGGAACTCCACGAAGCCCTCTACGTCGATGAAGCGCGGGATCGGGATAACCCTCATGCGCTCCCTGTCTAGGAAGATATAAGTTGCGGCACCGCAGGCGAAGTGGCTCGTCATGTAATAGCGTGAACCTGTAAAGGCCTCAAAGAATCTCGCAATATGACCGGCTATCGGTATCGGGTACCAGTCGTCCCTGGATATAACACCGTTGGTCTGTTCTGCTATGCGTTTTATGGATCCCGGGATGGTTATCCTAAAGCGCTGGCGCTCCCTTCTTGGAACCCTACCAACCTGTGAAATTGGCTGGAAGTTCACGCCGCGGACGATGTCAAGGTGGTTGAGGCCGAAGTTGATTATCGCACCGAGCTCGTGGTCGTTGACGTTCCTTATAGTCGTCGGTACGAGGACTATTCCCGGCCCGCCGGCCTTTCTCACATTCTCAAAGATGAGCGGAACCTCCCAGTGGTTCTTCCAGTTGGTCTGGGGGGTCATCCCGTCGTAACTCATATAAAGGGTGTTGGTACCGGCCTTCTTTATTTCTTTCACCAGCTCCGGATCAAAGGCCAACCTTATTCCATCGGTGTTGAGCTGGACGTGGTCATAGCCCTCCTCCCTAGCTATCTTGATTATCTCGATGAGATCCCTCCTCAGAGTCGGTTCACCACCGGTGAGCTGAACTGCGTTTGCCCCGATTGGATGCTCCTTCTTTGCATTGCGGAGCATGGTGCGGATCTGCTCAAGGGTCGGCTCGTATATCGGCTGGCCTTCCTTGGCATAGAAGAAGCAGTACCAGCAACTCAGGTTGCAGCGGTTGGTCAGGACGATGTTGAGGAGGCTCGTGTGGGAGCGATGCCTCGGACACATTCCACAGTCAAGGGGACAGTTTACACCCGTATTTTCGACGTTGGCACTGTAGATCTCCTTCTCCTCCCAGCACCACCTCTTAAAGTGGTAGTACATCCCCACATCCTCATAGTAAAGGTCGGTTATCATGCCCTCGGGGCACTTCTTGGTGATCCATACCCTACCACCCTTTTCCCATACCAAGGCGGGAACAACGCGCCTCGTCTCCGGACAGAGGGAGTAGGTTCTGTGTGGGAGTTTTCCCCCGTAGCCCCGGCTCGCCCTCCTGAGCCCCTCGTGAAACTCATCCTCAG
Organism: Thermococcus sp.; assembly: GCA_027035445.1. The sequence continues at coordinate 1,383 of JALVUT010000147.1, read as the reverse complement.
ATATCTCAGGAAACTCCACGATGTCCCGTATTCTCCTAGTTGACTCAGCGAACTCTTTTTCGCCACTTGGAATTTCACCCACAACTTCAGCCATATGACTCACCCGTATAACAACTGTTACTCCTGCACACTGATTCAATTAAGGGGTATAAAAGCTTTTGCGTAAATATGAAGATTTGAGTTCATAGGTATGACACAGATATGGGTAACGGGCTAAGGGTTAAAAGTCCGGGACACGAGTTAATATGGTGATAAAATGCCGGCCAGAGAGATGAGGATGGAGATGTTCCTCCGTGCCCTCCTCAGAAGGGACTTTAGCAGGGCCAAAGGACACCTTGAAAAGCTCGCCAAGATGACGGGCGGCGGCGAGTGGGGGAGGGGATACGGAAAGGCCATAAATGGCTTCATGAGCGCAATACGGGAGAACGACCCCGATTCCCTGGTAGTGCAGCTAATGAAGGAGCACAACATGGAGAAAGCCGAGGAACTCCTGGAACATTTTAGGGGTATCCTCAACCACGAGTTCAGGGATGAGTATGAAAAGGGATACTACACGGCCTGGATTGAGTTCCTGCAGGCATATCTAAGTCAGAAAACACTTGTCTAACGGGTGTGCAAGGTGTCCAGGGAGAAACTGATGGGAGCACTGGAGGAGAGGATTCGGAACTGCCAGAAATGCCCCCTCGGAAAACTGAGGACTAATGCAGTCCCCGGTGCGGGAAGCTACGAGGCCAAGGTTATGTTCGTGGGCGAAGCCCCCGGTTACTGGGAGGATCAAAAGGGTCTGCCCTTCGTCGGAAGAGCCGGACGGCTCCTTGATGAGCTGCTGGAGGAGATAGGCCTTGAACGCAGGGAGGTTTACATAACCAACATCGTCAAGTGCCGGCCACCGAACAACCGCGACCCAACGGAGGAGGAGATAAAGGCCTGTGCACCCTACCTCGACAGGCAGATAGACATCCTCCGGCCAAAGGTTATAGTCCCCCTGGGAAGGCACTCAATGACCTACATCCTCCGAAAGTTCGGCTTTGAACCGGCACCGATAAGCAAGATCCATGGAAAGACCCTCGAGACGGGCACCCTCTTCGGAAAGTTCGTCATAATGCCAAGCTACCACCCGGCCGCGGCCCTCTACAAACCGCCCCTCAGGGAAGAACTCCGGAAGGATTTTCAGAAGCTAAAAGCCCTGCTGGGATAAAAATACATTGAAATGGGGCACAGACCTGACTGTTCTCAGATTCCGGGATTTTTTATTGCCCTAACGGGCTTCTCCTACTCCCACCATCCGGCTCGGCAGAAGGTCTCCACCCCGACATGAGGGATATGGGGGTGCATTACAAGCCCTAAAAAGACACCGAGCACCCGGTCAATCCGTTAAGCACT
>JALVUT010000146.1 GCA_027035445.1 Thermococcus sp. | reverse complement strand
GGGCATATCCGTAACACCAGTTGAGCTCCAGAGGTTCTTTGATGTGATAAACAGAACGTACGGCCGTGAGGGTGATGTTCTAAGCATGAGGTATGACACCAAGAGGGAGGACTACTACATACAAACCCATGGGAGCGTGGGATTTACCTACTATTTCGGAAAGACCCCCTTTATGATCCAGATCCTTCCAAAACCCTATCGGAACGATCGCGACCAGAGACAGTCGATGGCGCTATTCCTCAGCCTTCTCAACCTGAGCGGGAGCCTTGGAATGAGCACCCATGAGATAAACTCTGCCCTTTCCAGGTACGAAAGCGAAGATGAGGCCCTTCATGAGCTCTTTTTTTATCTATACATCTTGCAGCTCGAGAAGGAAGCATTCCACGGCATGTACCAGGAGTACATGGAAGTTGAAGGAGAGACAAAAACAATAAGGGGTAGACTGCTCCTCTCGAAGCTTGTGAAGAACGGGCATATGCAAGGGAACGTACCCGTCAGGTACGCCGTGCTGGGAGCAGATAACCCTTTAAACAGAGTCCTCAGGGCGGCTCTGGAGGTGGTGGCCGAGAACTCCACATGGCGGGGAATCAAGAGGGCCGCAGAGCATTTGTCCTATAACTTCCGGGATGTTTCAAGCCTTAGGGATGGAGATATGAAAGCTGTGAGGTTCAATCCGCTGAACGAAAGATTTAAACCCCTCTACACAATTGCCACCATGATACTGTTCGGGTTCAAGAAAGCTGGAGCCCATGGAACCCTTCATCCGGGAATATTCCTCGATATGGCCCGACTTTTTGAGGACCTCGTTTATCACACCGTAAAACGGGCACTAAGGGGAGAGGCAACAGTACATCAGTGGCATCTTCTCCCCCATGTCATAAAAGACGCGAGAAAGGTTGAAGGAAACCTTGGAGCGGTTTTCATGTTTGGACGCCCCCTGCCCGACATAATGGCTGTGACCCCATCCGGCGGATGTGTAATCGAGGTCAAATATCGCAACCTCCTCGTGAGACTTGGGGACATTACAAGGAAAAAGCTGGTGAGGAACAGCAGCGAACTTTATCAGATATACACGTACTCCCGCCTCTCAGGTGGAAGCGCCGCTATTGTCTATCCCCGCCTCAGCGGTAGTTACAATGAGTGGATACCAGATATGTTTGGGGAGGATGTCCCATCTATACAGTTCTTTGACGGAACACGCTTTGGACTCTTCGGTTATGAGCTTTCAAGGATAGGGAAGGACATCTTCGTGACAAAAAATGGGGTCATTTTAAGGGAGAACGTGGCAGAGAACCTGCGGGAGCACCTGATGTTCCTGTGTGGTGCAGGCAAAGGGAAAGACCATGACTACCTTTAAAAAGTTCCGGCTTAGATTAGCCTAAAAAGGTGGTGATCATGACGGTGTTTGAAACCCAGGAGGAAGTCCCGGAGATTCGGGAACGGCTTCACAGGGTTGGTATCACCAACCTGCGCACGATTGCACGGATCAACTGGAAGGGCAGGGTTTACACGTTTCTCCCACTCTTTGAGATGACTATAGACCTTCCCGCAGAGAAAAAGGGCATTCACATGAGCCGTCTCGTCGAGAGTATCACCGATGCAATGAGCGAAGCGGTCGAAGAGGAGGTGCAGAACGTTCACGCCTCTCTGGAGGAACTTGGGAGGTGCATAATAAGACATCTTGAGGGCAAACATCCCCACAATCGGGCAGAGGTCTGGATAAGGACACACCTCATACTCCCACGGGAGGCCCCAGCAAGCGGAAGGACAAGCTATGAACCCTACGATGTTGAAGTTGGTGTGATAAAGAACGAAAACGGCTCCTTCGAGAAGGTTCTCCGCGTTAGGGTTATCGGAAATACGGTCTGTCCCCATGCCATGGTCAACAACGATGGAAAAACCCACATCCAGAGGGCTATAGGTGAGCTTGAGGTCAAAGCTCCCTTCGACGAGGAGATACCCCTCGAGGATATGATAGACGTCGTCGAGAGCTCATTCAGCAGCCCCACCTACACGCTCCTCAAGACGGTCGATGAGAACACCGTCGTCAGAGGGATGCATGAGAATCCAAAGTTCGTCGAGGATGTTGCGCGCGAGATATTCGCCAAGGCAAAGGGACGCTTCCCGAGGAAGATCCACGTGCGCGTTATAAGCAACGAGAGCATCCACAAGCACGATGTCATAGCGGAGACGTGGAATTAACCTCATTTATTTTGCCTTGGTGTTGACCACCTTCAGGTAGCTATCGAACTACTTTACAAAGCGGCTGTCCCCCATGGAGGATATTTTATCTATTCAATATTTGTTTGATTTTTTCGGAACATTGTGCCCGTTCTCTGAGTAAAGCTTAAATACTATGATGTTTAATAATAATTTGCCCACGGGACGTATCAACAGCCCCTCGGGCAGGAGGGTCGGCACAGTGAAGAAAATAGTTGCCGTGTTGTTCGGCCTGTTGGTAGTGACAGCGGGATTCGCGGCAGCAACTACCTGGGCTGTTACTTCAGTTAGAGGATACAACAGCGACTCTTACGGATATTCCTGGACAGAGATAGGGGTTAAGTATGATGTCCAGCATCCCTACACCAACTACTACATCACCTATAGAACAGGAGGTGGGGGAGCGTATCCAGGACATGTTGTGACAGGAATCTCCATAATTCCCGATCCCAACGGAGCGGAAACAATCGTAACAATTGATGGATACCACAAAATAGTCTCTTCAGCAGGATGGCCGTATATTTGATTTTTTATCTTCTTTTTTTTTTTGTTAACTCAAAAAGTCCTCGGGGGGGCCTAAATTGACTAAGCACAAGAGGTATGTATGGATATACATTTTGCTAATGACTTTCGTTCTCTCTACTGCATCCCTTTCCAGTGCATTTGAACTCCACGGAAGTGCCTCGTTAGTCTAT
>JALVUT010000145.1 GCA_027035445.1 Thermococcus sp. | reverse complement strand
CCCATAGAACTCCCAGAGGAGCTGGTTGCCGAGGGAAGTCGTAACGCCAACCATCCTAGGGTTTGCCTTCCCGCGGAAGCCGTGCCAGATTCCCGCGAGGGTGGTGCCGTTCCCGACCGGGACAAAGACCGCATCGGGCTTCACTCCGCGCAGTATCTCCCCCGCTATCAATGAATAGCCTGCGTAGTCAACATCGGGATGACTTCCGGGGTTTGCATCGTAGATGCCGTTTGCGAGGGCGAAGCGCCTGCTCTCCCTCACGGCATCCTCATAGGTTCCCGGCCAGGGGATCACCTCCGTGCCAAGGGCCTTCATCTCACCGGTCCGTTCAAGGGTGTAACCGGCCGGGACAAAAATGAAAGCCTTCAGGCCGTAGAGCTGGGCATAGTAGGCGATGGAGACGCCATAGTTCCCGCAGGTGCCCACGGTAACGGCAGAATATCCTTCCCTGACGGCTTTTTCCACGTGGGCTCTGGCAATCCTGTCCTTGTGGGTTCCCGTTGGGTTTCTTCCTTCGTAGTCTACGTAGATCCTCTCAACTCCAAGGGCCTCCTCGAGGAGAGGGATCCTTACGGGGGGGCCACCGTCATCATCGGAGTCGTTTTCGGCCTCCATTTCCGGCCACCAGATTGCTTGTTTTCATTCAAACACACTTATACAACATTTTCCTTTTACGTCGCCAGTGTTACTCCCTTCATTTTTTGAGGGAAGTCAATGAAGGTTTATCATGAGTATATAAACCTTTCCCCTGGGTAAGACCGTTATTCATGCCTAACATTTGTTCTGGTCCCTAAAATCATTAGGAGACGGAGTTATTGCCATAAATCTGGATAGAAACCTTTTTAAACTCTTCAGAGGCTAGATGAACGCCCCTCAAAAGAGGGGAGGTGGTCGATATGTACTACCCGCCCAAGAAGAAGGTTCAGTCCAAGAAGGTTGAGGAAGAGGAGGAAGAGTTCGAGCCCCTCGACGCCGTTGAGGAGGCCCACGAGGAGTGGGAGGACGAGGAGGAAGAGTGGAACGAAGAGGAGGAAGAGTGGGAGGACGAGGAGGACTGGGACGACGAAGATTGAGCGTCCCCCCTCTTTTTTTAACATCAAATTTTTAAACCCCTTCCCCTCCCCAACCCGGGGTGAAAATTTTGAAGGGCCGCCCGCAGAAGAGAAAGATAACAACCCTCAAAACCCTTGAAAAAGGGCGGCAGATGAAACACCGGCCGGACCCAGGAAAGTGGTTCTACTCCTTTGTTCCGTTCAAGGTATCAACCGGCGGGGCCGCTCCGTTAATCCCACTCCTCACGATGAACGTTGGCGGCGGTCCTGCCGAGGTAGGGGCCGTGAACGCAATAGGCAGTACCGCATCAATGTTGGGTGGCCTCTTCTGGGGAAGGCTGAGTGACAGGCTCAACAGGAGAAAGGTTTTTCTCCTTGCCGGTTTTCTTGGCACCTCCATGACCTCTATCCTATTTGCCCTTGCAAGGAACGTCCACCAGGTGATGGTGGTAAACGCCCTCTATACATTCTTCATAGCCTCAACGATACCCGTCCCCATCCTCATAATAACCAAAGCCTTTCGTCTGGAAGACTGGGACTACGCGATAGGAAGGTTTAACGAGATAGGTGGGTGGGCATGGGGCGTGGGGATGGTTTTGGGCCTGCTGCTGGCCCAGTTACTCAGCTTGAGGGGGATATTCACAGCCTTGGGAATCATCGGGTTATTATCCCTTCCCCTGGGGGCTAAAACCATACGGGAAGTGCCCATACACGTTGACAGACGGGTTCTTGGGGTATACGCGGGGTACGTGGTTGAAAAATTCCGCTATTTACCAAACATGATAACCCATCTGCCAAGGTTATCCACGGGGGGATTTGGAAGGCTCTACACCTCCACTGTTCTCTTCTGGATAGGGGCCATGCTCTACTTCACCCAGTTCCCGGTGCTCTTGAAAAACAGGGGGCTCGGGGCAACGGAACTCTACATCATGAGTATCGCGAACTCCGCCATCTCAGCCTACCTGTACACCCGCGTGGGGCTAAGGCTGAGGGAGACAGGGAGCTACGGGGCGCTTAAGCGGGGCTTGAGCTTAAGGGGTGCCTCTTTCCTTTTACTGGCGATGTCCACTTTTGTGAGGGGGAGTGTTTTCCTTATTCTTGCATTCGTCTCCTATTTCATAGCCGGCTACACCTGGTCTTACATAAGTATCTCCACATCATCGATAATCCCCCATCGGGCACCTCCGGAGAAGCGTGGATCTTTGATAGGTGCCTACAACTTGGTTAGCTCCGTGGGTGCGATAATTGGCAACCTGATAAGCGGGTTGATTGTTGAGGGGTTCGGCTTCGCTGTGGACTTTACACTGGCGTCCATAGTGATATTCCTGGCGTTATTCCCGATTCTCCGAGAACGTTAAAAGCTCAGTGTGCAACTTTACCTGGGTGGTGTCTATGTTCCGGTTGAAGACCAAGATCCTGGAAGGAGAGGGGAGCTTGGGGGCCATTTCAAAAGAAGTCAGAGGCTACGAGCGCGTCCTCATACTTGCCTCAAACTCAATTAAGAGGTATGGTTTTCTCAGTGAGGCCGAGGACTATGCGAGGGAGGCGGGGGCCGAGGTCTTCTCGATAGCCGGCCTGCCGGCGGAGCCCAGTGTAGAGGTAATCGAAGGGTTCCTGCCAAAGGTCCGGGAGTTTAAGCCGGAGCTTCTCATCGCGATCGGCGGGGGGAGCGTTATCGACACAACTAAAGCCCTCAAGGTTTTCTACGACGCTCCGGAGCTTAACTTCGACGAGATAGCACTCATCGACCGCTTTTCAAGACCCAAACCGGTTCCCAGACTCAGGACGCCGTTGATCGCGGTACCATCAACGAGCGGTGCAGGGAGCGAGGTTTCTGCTGCCAGCGTGCTGAAGAAGGGAGACGTCAAGTACAACATAGTGACGCCGGATATAGCGCCGGACACTGCCATACTAGATCCTCGACTCCCAAGGACGATGCCTTCTGAAGTGGCGAGGAACTCCGGGCTGGATGTGCTCGTCCACGGGATAGAGGCCTACACGACGAAAGTTGCAAACCCCTTCAGCGACGTGATGGCGATCCAGGCGATAAAGACCGTTTACAAGTGGCTCCCGCTCTCGGTCAAGGGCGACGAGGAGGCCAGGGCCAGAATCCACTACGCGGCCACAATGGCTGGCATAGCGTTCCTGAACGCGCGCCTCGGTCTGTGCCATGCAATGAGCCATAAGGCTGCCTGGATGGGACCCCATGGCTTGCTCAATGCGATTTTCCTACCCTATGTTATGGAGTTCAACGCAAGTAAAAGCGAGTATGCGAGGAAGCGCTATGCCGAGATAGCAGGGAAGCTTGGTATGAAGACTGCCAAGGACTTGATAGATGCAGTGAAAGGCCTAAACAGAGCACTGAAAGTTCCCGGACTGAGGGAACTGGTAGATGAGGAAGTCTTTCTCTCAAAGGTTGGGAAGATGGCGAAGGAGGCCTACAGGGATGGACTGGCCTCGTTCAATCCTATCGAGGCGGAACCGGAGGAGATTAGAGGACTCTACTTCAAAATATACAGGGGGGAGTAGAAGTCAGGAAACGGTGACCTCTTTCTCCCCGCTTTCCTCGACCTCCATTATCCTTCCTCTCTTCATGACCTCAACTATCGCGAGGGCCAGGAGGGCAAGCAAGAGGAATATGGCCGAAGAAACCCCAAAGAGCACTTCGTATGCCTTTGATGTTGGGATCCTTATCGTCACAGGAACCCCCGGGATGTGGAGAAGGGTGTAGTAAGTGCTCATGACGGTTCCGGCTATTGCCGGCCCCCAGGTTGAGCCGAAGTTTCTGAACAGACTGTTGGTTCCGGTGGCTATCCCCATAACCCTTGGCGGAACGGAGAAGACCAGCACGTTGATGAGGGAGATGTTCATCAGCGTTATCCCGGTTCCGACAACGGTTATCATACCCACAAACTGCCACAATGACAGCTGGGTAACGTACTTCGCCAGTACCACTAGACCTGCACTGGCCGTAAGTGCCCCAGTGACAGCCAGGGGTCTTGCACCAACCTTCGGCATGAGCTTGCCGGCAAGGGGGGCAACGACAAGCATTACTGCGGCCATTGGGGTCATGAGAAGACCACTTTCGAGTATGGTCTTGCCGAAGCCGTATGGGGGTATCATCTGAAAGATGTAGGTGTTTGCTTGGCTCATCATGGAGATGCCGAAGGCCGCAAAGGTTATGCCGACGTTAACTATGGCCGGGTTCCGGGAGGTTATTATAGGGAGGGGCATGAGCGGGTTTTCAACCCTTCTCTCCCAGAGGGTGAGAATGACAAACCCTGCTACCGCTATCCCAAAGAGAATGAGCGTCTGTCCAGCGGTCCAGCCTATATTAGGCGCTCTGGTAACAGCCACAAGGGCAGGAACTACCGCAACCGCCAGGAACAGAGCTCCGGGCCAGTCAACCTTTCCGGGGTTGATATAGCGACTCTCCCGAAGAATCTTCCAGGCGAGGAAGAACATCAGCACCGCAAATGGAGCGGCCGAGTGATAGGTCCAGCGCCAGCCGTAGTTTTGAGTGACCCATGCACCGAGTGGGAGTGCTATCACCATTCCCACTGCGAACATCGCACTTATCATTCCCTGAACCTGAGGCACCATACTCGGTGGGAACTCCTCGCGGACAAGGCTGAATGCCAGAGGAAAGATTGCCATTCCAAGCCCTTGCACACCCCTTGAAACGAGGAGCCAGTGGTAGTCGGGTGCAAAGCCATTTAAAACGACACCGATAGTGTAAAAGCTCAAGGCCAGAAGGAACATCTTCTTCTTACCGTACATGTCACCAAGCTTTCCAAAGATGGCGGCGCTGACGGTTCCAACAAGCAGGTATATGGTGAGTACCCAGCTGACGTCGTTCGGGTTTATCGCAAACTCCTTCTGTATCGTTGGTAGGGCAGGCATGAGCATAGCCTCCGTGTACATAACGAGCAGGGGCAGGACAACGACCACCATCATGGCCCTCTTGGCATAGGCCATGTCGTAGGCTCTGTTCTCTGTGTTCACCTGCATCTTTGTATCACCAATGTATCGAGCGATATGTTTGTTTATAAAGTTAATGGTGGTGGAGCTTATAAGGGACTCCAGCAGAGTACCAACCATGCACCCCCTCCTAAAGAAAGCCATCAAAGAGCGCTTTGGAAAGCTCAATCGACTTCAGCAGGATGTTTTCATGGAGGTTAATTTGGGAAAGAGCGTTTTGATCATTGCTCCAACCGGCTCGGGAAAGACGGAGGCCGCTGTTCTCCCAGTGTTCAGCAAAATCCTTGAGGAAGGCCTGAAGCCGATTTCTGCCCTCTACATAGCCCCACTCAAGGCTCTAAACCGCGATCTTCTTGAGAGATTGAAGTGGTGGGGACGGAGGCTCGGGATAAGCGTCGAGATCAGGCACGGTGACACCTCGGCCTACCGGAAGGCCAAGCAAACGAAGAACCCGCCCGGGATGCTCATCATTACCCCCGAGACGCTCGGCGTCATTCTGACTGTCAAGTCCCTGAGGAAACACCTTGAGAACGTCAAGTTCGTGATAGTTGACGAGATAGCCGAGCTCGTCGATAATAAACGGGGGGCGCAACTCCTCCTCAATCTGGAGAGGCTGGGGGAAATAGCGGACTTCAGGAGAATTGGACTGACGGCAACGGTGGGCAACGAGGAGGAGGTGAAGGAGTGGCTGAAGGCGGACGTCATAGTAAAGCCGCCCTGGAAGAAGAGCTACCGCTTCCACGTCCTTTATCCAACGCCGGACGAGGAGGACGAGGAGCTTGCCAGGAGGCTGAGCCTCTCACCGGAGATAACGGCGCGTCTGAGACTCCTCTGGGAGATTGTCGAGAGGCATGGAAAAGCCCTCATATTCACCAACACAAGACAGTTCGCCGAGATACTGGCGCACCGGCTCAAGGCCTGGGGGAAACCAGTGGAGGTTCACCACGGCTCCCTCGCCAAAGAGGCGAGGATAGCGGCCGAGAAGGCGCTCAAGGAAGGAAAAATCCGCGCTTTAATCTGCACTTCCTCGATGGAGCTTGGAATAGACATCGGTGATGTTGACGTTGTCATCCAGTACATGAGCCCGCGTCAGGTGAACCGGCTCGTTCAACGCGTCGGGAGAGGGAAACACCGAATCGGGGAGGTTAGCGAGGGCTACATCATAACCTCGAACGTTGAGGACTACCTGCAGAGTCTGATCATAGCGAGGTACGCCCTTGAAGGGCGCTTTGAGGCTGTTGAGCCGATGGGCGGCCTGGACGTTCTGGCGCACTTCATCGTTGGGCTGCTCATCGAGTACAGGAAACTTCCTCGCGAGAGACCCTACAAAACAGCGAGGCGGGCCTACGTCTACAGAGATTTGAGCTGGGATGACTACCTCGACGTTCTTGGGATTCTCGAGGAGGCGAGACTCATCGGCTACGATGAAGAGAAAAACCTTCTCTACCTGCGAAGGGGGGCGTTTCAGTACTACTATGAGAACCTCTCAACGATACCGGACGAGGTCTCCTGGAGGGTCTTCGACGCTGGAAGCGGGCACGTCATAGGGAGGCTTGACGAGAGCTTTGTGATGGACCTGGAAGAGGGCATGGAGTTTGTGATGAACGGGCGGAGCTGGATAGTGCTCAGAATAGACGAGGAGGCAAAGCTGATCAAGGTCCGCGAGAGCAAGAGCCTAGAGAGCGCGATACCGAGCTGGGAAGGTGAGATGATACCGGTCCCCTTTGAGGTGGCCCTCGCCGTTGGAAGGCTGAAGAGGGAGCTGGCCTTTGACTTCGGGAAGGCAAAGGCGCTCCTGAAGGGCGTTGATTTCAGGGGAAAAGAGCTGAGGCGGGCCTTCGGGGAGATAAAGGATGGGCTGTTTTCGACGGATAGGGATATAGTCGTTGAGAGCACGCCGAAAGCACTTGTAATCCACGCAGATTTTGGCAACAGGGCAAACGAAGCCCTCGGGAGGCTTGTGCATTCGTTTTTGATCCTCCGCTACGGGAGGGTGTTCTCGGTTAAGGCCCAGGCTCATGCGATAGTCTTCAAGACACCGTTTCAGCTGAACCCTGAGGAGGTGAAGGACTACCTCTACGGGGAGCCGGAGGGCCTTGAGTTCATAGTCTCGAAGGCCCTCCGCGACTCCCACGCCTACCGGTGGAGGATGCTGAACGTCGCGAAGCGCTTCGGTGCCCTTAGGAGAGGCGCGAGAATAAGGAGGGTGGAGAGGCTCTTCGAGGGAACGGTAATTGAGAGGGAAACCTTCAACGAGTTGTATCATGACAAGGTGGACGTGAACAAGGGGAGGCTTGTTCTTGAGATGCTCAAGAGGGGCACCCTGAGGGTAAAAAGGGTTCTTAGAAAAGACCCTTCAATCCTTGCAAGGCTCAACATGACCGTTGGAGGCGAGTTCCTGCTCAGCGGGGCCCCTGAGAGGGACGAAATTCTTGAGCTGTTCAGAAACAGGCTGCTCAACCACGAAATTGTGCTCGTCTGCACGAACTGCGGCTGGAACTCGAAAACTAAAGTCTCCCACCTGAGGAGCATAACTTCCCGTCAATGTCCGCGTTGCGGCTCCAAGATGCTGACGGTTGCCCACCCCATAGACGCAGAGGAGTTCCTGCCCGTTCTGGAGAGGGTCAGACACGGGAGACCGCTCGAACGGAGAGAGGAGAGGATCTACAGGAAGCTCCTCAAGGCCGCTGACTTGGTGGATGCCTACGGCTTCGATGCGGTTTTAGCTCTGGCCAGCTACGGAACCGGGCCTGATACCGCCGCGAGAATCCTGGGCCAGTATAACAGGGATGCACTCCTAGTTGCCCTGATGGAACGTGAGAGGCAGTTCATCAGGACGAGGCGCTTCTGGGTGGACAGGAAGGGTAGGGAAAACGATAAAGAGAGGGTGGGCGAATCGTAGACTGCCTTACCAAGCTCCCCATCGGTAACTGGTGCTTTCTCATTTAAACGCAAGCTCCACAAGGGGGTCAGGAATGAAGTATCCTTCGACGGTCTTTTTGAGGTAGCCGTAGCGGACGAGGTTGTTGAGGATATTGGAGAAGTTCTTGTCGTCTATCCTTCCATCCTCAAGGAGCTCCACTGCCTCCTTAATCTTCCTCCAGCGGTGCCTGCCGTTTGCAACTGCCCTTATAACCAGTTCGTAGCGGGAAGAGAGCTTCTTCAGCTTCGAGAACTCGCTCAGTATGAGCTTCTTGGCGTCCTCCTTAAGCTTTCTGAGGGCTCCAGTGTGGGGGAGGCCGAGGTAGCGGTTGTAGCCGTAGAGGGTGAGCCAGCCAACTATTCCATCGAGCTCGTCAACGGCCTCCTCTAGCTCCTCCCCCCTAACTTTGAGACCAATCTCCTCAAAGCCATTTCTGAGGAAATCGAGGCTCTGATGTCTCTCAAAGCGATTCAGTCTAATCTTCACGTGCGCCCTTCCGAAGAGAGCTGACTCCGGGTCGTGGATGCGTAGGAAGTCCTCGAGTAAACCAACCTCGGAACCAGTCAGGATAAAGCTGATATTTTCAAGCTCGTCAGTGGCCCACGCTATGAGCTCCGAGTACCTGGCGTTGGAGAACCTTAGGTACTGCGCCTCATCTATAGCAATAATGAACCTCCCGCCGAGAGAGTTTATTCTCTCAAAAACCTCGGAAAGGTTTATCCCCTTACCAACACTCAGCTCAAGACCTACTCCAGCGATACGGATACCTCTAACCCCCTTTAATACCTCCCTAATTCTCTCACGGGGAAAGGCCCTGAGATATCCTTTAAGAACAAGCTCTGCGAGTGCACTCTGAGTGATGCTCCCGAGCTGGGAGTAAACCCTCCTAGCATCTATCTTGACGCTTTTGACTGGTGTCTCACTGAGAGCCACGTTCAGGAGTGAGCTTTTTCCGAGGCGCCTTATACCGAGGAGAACAATGAGGGGAACACCTTTTTCGATAGAGTGCTCAATAGCCGAGAGCTCCTCCCCACGGTCGTAGAGCTCTTCCCTCCTCTTCTTGGGCTTTGGATTGAAGAGCATACCCCCCACCAGTTACTGGTGGGGGGTCCCTCCTAATAAGGCTTACCCTCACTCGCCCTTCCCGTAGACCTCGTTGAGAACCTTTAGGAACTCACTCGCTGTGACAACGTCCCTCACATCGATGTGCTCGTTCTTCGTGTGCGAGATATCGAGGTTACCCGGGCCGAAGACTATGGTTTTGGTTCCATTGTACATGAAGTTTATTGCGTCCGTCCAGCTCCTCATGGCACCGAACTCCTCTATGTCAGTCTTCTCCATCACCCTCTTTGCCAGCTGAACTATCCCCTCGTTCTCGTCGAGCTCGTAGCCGTCCCACATTTCCGTGTACTCGTACTTCAGCGTGTACTCGTCGAATATCGGGTCGAGCAGATCCAGTACGTCCTCGACTTCTTGGTTCGGCAGAAGCCTCACCTCCAAGCGGCCCTTACAGAGCGCCGGGATGAGGTAGTAGGGGTTCTCGCAAACGAGCTCTTGGATACCTATGTAAGGATCAAAGTACTTGCCCTTTCTCTTAAATGGCTCAAGCTTCTTCATCTCCCCAAGCATCTTGTAGGTCTCCTCTATAGCATTGACGCCGCCTTCCGGGCAGGCTCCGTGGGCCTCTTTTCCATCGACCTCGAAGTAGGCCTCGATGTTGCCCGCATGAGCTATATGGACTTCCAAATCGGTTGGTTCTAAAACGACCGCCATCTTTGGACGATAGCGCTCCATAAACAGCGCCGAACCCCTTCCTCCGTACTCCTCATCACTGACAAAAACAACTCCCACGTTGAGATCCTTCCCTTCCTTCTTCAGGTTTTCGAGCATAAGCAGGATGGCAGTGACGCCGCCCTTTATGTCGCTCGCCCCGGTTCCGTAGACGATGTTGCCCCTCAGGAACGGTTCGGCTCTTACAGGGATCGTATCAACGTGAACCTCGTAGAAGAGTTCAGCATCGGGATTAACGACGAGGTCTATTATCTGGCCGTCGCTCTCGATGTGGACGTCGTAGTTCAGCCTGTGAAGAAATTCCATTGTGTGAAGCATTATCCTGTCCTCGTGGCCCGAGGGGGAGTGTATTCTCAAAAGCTGGAGGAGGATCTCCTTTGCACGTTCCGTCTTCATCTGGGTCACCTAACTGCAGTGGGTGGTGAAGCTTATAAAGGCACCCTGGGGTTTGCGGATTCTCATCAAACCCACACGATAAGTACGGGAAGGACATACTTCCCATGAGGTGAGTTTATGAACTCCAAGATGATCGGCTCTGGAGTGCTGATGGCCCTCCTGATCGTCTCTATGATTGGCTACATGGGGGCGTTCGGAGGGGGCTCCGGCGAGGGAAAGATGGACTACACCCTCTACGCAAAGGATGAGATAATGTCCGGCGTCTACAAGGTCTACGGAAACCCGGATCTCGACCTCTGGGTGGCGAAGGTGGTTATTCACAACTCCGGGAACGGCCCTATGACAAACATCAAGGTGAAGTACTCCATCGATAACTACGCCCCTGAGGTTGAGAGGGACTACCCATTGCTCGTGCCGAATGGGACGATAGTCGACCTCTACTACCCGATCTTGTCGAGTGATGTCACCAAACTGAGCTCCGCCACGCCATCGAACCTGCGGGTGAGAATAACCTATGACTCAAACGGGAAGAGCCAAGAAGAGAGCACAACGAAGCCAATAAAGATACTGGGTAGAAATGACTTCGTGTTCTCCTCCCTAAGTCCGGAGGAGAGTACTGGAAGCTTTTATGATACCTTCAGCAATGCTCAGTTTCTGGCCGCATGGGTAACGCCGAGCGACCCCGTAGTCAGAGAGTTTGCGGACATGGGCAACAAGCTTGCAGGTGGTGCCGGGGCAAGTTTAAGTGATGAGGGTGCCATTAAGAGCCTCAGCGGCATGTGGAAACTGGCGGTTCTCAACGGGTTTTCTTACAAGACGGAGGCATCCGACTACTGGACTGGAAAGTTCGCTGAGCACATAATGTACCCACGCGATGTCATCCGGGACAAGAGCGGGACCTGCGTGGATCTCGCACTCTGGTTCGCCTCTCTGGCGATGTCTCAGGGCCTCAAAGCGTACATAGTACTGATCCCAGGACACGCCTTCCCGCTCATTCAGCTTCCCAGTGGAACCATGCTCCCCGTGGAGGCAACTATGATAAATGACAGGGTATCCTTCCAGAAGGCCGTTCAGGTGGGGATGGATAAGAGCTGGAAGATGGCCATGAGCGGTCCCCACACGATAATAGACGTTGCCGGGATGCAAAGTCAGGGTATAGTCCCGCCCGAACTTCCTCAACTACCTGCAGATGTGCTGGGCAAATGGGGAATAAGCCTCCAGGGGGCCGGGGCTAACACCGGTGGTAATGGAGGCACCGGAGGTAACAATGGTGGCGGGGCTCAAACCCAGTGGAACACGTACAACGGTGAGTATTTCTCCTTCCAGTACCCTGCAGACTGGGGATCCCCGAAAGATCAAAGCGGTTATGTCTACCTGACCAGCCCAAACTCGGAGTTTGAGTTCATGGTCATATACGCGAAGGGAGCGGACTTGAAGGACATGGTTGCAACCTTTGAGGGTAGCTTGGTCAACACCGGGATTAAGATCAGTGCCCGCCAGGAGGCCCGGGGAGACATAGCCGGTATGAGCGTCTACACGGTACTCTATTCACTTTCCACCAGCTATGGAGATTATTCAGCCGTTGCGCGGTATTTTACGGCGGGCGGCACTGGTTACGCTGTTATCTACGACTTCCCGAAGAACGACCAAGATTACAACCAGCTCGGGGAGCATATTGTGAGCACCTTTAGGTTGAGGTGATGACCATGAGGAAGGTAGTCTGGGGCCTTGCCCTTTTCCTGCTGTTTGTTCTTCCCCTAGCGGCAGCACAGGGAATAAAGATTGAGGAGTACAGGATAGACGGTACCATGGAGGTTCAGGTTGATGGGTTCGGAAACGCCCACGTTGTCGAGCTCTGGAAGTTTACACCCAACCTGTACCTTCAGATAAAGGGGACTTACCCGACGACGTACATGTTGAAGCGGGAGTTTGAGAACAGGAGAAGTGACGTGGAATACAGGGGCATGAAGATCGAGTGGGATGACTCCAACAACAGAATCAAAGCAACTTACACTA
>JALVUT010000144.1 GCA_027035445.1 Thermococcus sp. | reverse complement strand
GGCTGAGGATGTCCAAAAGATGCCTCTTCGGGGCGGTAGACCAGCCCCTTGTTGACTACTCAATACACTCCGGCCAGTTCTCCTTCGCCAGGTACCTCACAGGCAGGTACAGGATGATAGAGGAACATGGGGACATAAGACACGACTCAGAGGTCCTCAGCTATCACCTTCTCCAGATAGGCCTTCTAAAGGTCTTTGGAGGCGACAGGAGGGGGGTAGAGGATATACTGAGGGCTTTCAGGCTCAACCCCCTGATGCGGGGGAACCTGACCGACGTCCTAGGGTCGGTGCTGGACGTGAGGACGAAGATCTACATCCTTAAGTTCCTTGGGAGATTGTAGCCCCCGATTACTTTTTAAAGCAAAAACCCAAGGGAAGTCAGGGATTACAAATGAGTAGCACACTGGTCATGATCATCCTTGGGATACTCGGATTCTGGAGCGTCCTGTACGCCCTCTTCGGACGGAGGGAGGAGAGGGAGGAAGGCCTGTCAGTTGACATGTTCGTTGCCATGTGGCGCACCAAACGACTCCTCGGCTTCATAGACAGCCTGGCCGGGAAGGCCAAGAAACTATGGAGGGTCTACGGTGACATAGGCATTGTGGTAGGATTTGGGGGAATGAGTTATGTGTTCTACGTGCTCTTCAAAACAGCTATGTCGGCTCTCAGGACAAGGGGAGTGGCCCAGGGTGTGCAGCTTGTGATCCCCGGGGTAACCATTCCCCTCTGGTACGGGCTCATAGCACTCATAGTCGTCATGATAGTTCACGAACTGAGCCATGGGATAGTTGCAAGGGCGGACGGCCTGCCCCTCAAGTCCGTCGGTCTCGTCCTGCTCGCAGTCATACCCGGGGCCTTTGTGGAACCCGATGAGGAGGAGCTTGGGAAGGCACACCTGAGAACCCGGCTCCGCGTTTATGGTGCAGGTTCAATGGCGAACATAGTAACCGCACTCCTTGCCCTGCTGGTGATCAACCTTTTGGTGAGCCCCGTCCTTCAGCCGGCCGGGATAGCCGTCTCCGGCGTCCTTGAAAACAGCCCTGCATACGGGGTTCTCCATAAGGGAGACGTGATAGTGGCGATGGACGGGCAGACCATAAAAGACTTGACCCACTTCATTCAGTTCATGAACAAAACCAGACCCGGGCAGGAGATCACACTCACCGTTCTCAGAAGCGGGGAGAGGCTCAACATTATGCTGAAACTCGGGACTTATCCGGGCAAACCAAATAAGGGATACATAGGGATATACCCGGCACAGAATGTCATCTCAAGGGTTGGACACAGGGAGATAATTCTGCCGCTCTTCTTCACGCTGTACTGGATCTATGTGCTGAACCTCGGTATAGGCTTCATGAACCTCTTTCCCCTAGTCCCCCTTGACGGTGGGAAGATGCTGGACGACGTGCTGAAGGCCTTCCTACCGAAGAGCGTGGCGAACCCCCTTCGATACCTCACCATAGGCACGGGGCTGGTACTGCTCGCCCTGAACCTCTGGCCAGCCCTGATGAACTTGGTAAGGTGACCCTCCCTCTCAGGAAGTTTTAGGAATTAATTCTCCTAAAACTTGCTGCTCAGTGATTGGACAATATGGTAGTTTTAGGTTCAGGCTAAGATTGTCTACTAAGACCTTAGTTTATATTCCATGCGTTTTGTGAAAAGTTTCGGGCTTGAAACAGTTGGTAGCACCAGTCTTTTCTGGATTATTTCTTTGCCTTCCAAAAAATCATCAATGGTCTTTTTGAGCTCTTTAAAGTCTTTATCAAAGAATTTCAGGACTATATCGTATTCTCCAAGGTATTCATCTATCTCGAAAATTTTCTTATTATCTATGGCCTCCCTGATGAAGGCCTCTATCTCATCCTTTGTAGCTTCTTCCCTGAACTTAAGAATAACATCCGCCGAGGCCAGTCCGAACTCCTCAAAGATGAAGAGCGCCATGATCTGGATATAACCTCTCTCTTGGAGGTGTATCCTGTGCCTTCTCGCTGTTGGAACGGAGACCCCCGTTATTCTGGCAAGCTCCGTATCAGGAAGCCTCCCGTTTTCTCTAAGTGCAAGGAAGATTTTCACATCAAGGTCATTTAGCTTGCCCATACTCATCTCCCTCCAGAGAGCAATATCTTCCCTGCTCCACTGGAAGGATTTTCTCTTTTTACCCACCATAAAGTACCACCCCCAAACAATTGTATGTAAGAAGGCACATTAAGTTTTCTGCTTTCTGATAATTTTTGCAAGTTTTTTTGTGAGTTCATCCAGGGATTCTATGAATGCTTCTTCGTCATAGATTAGAGTGTCAATGCTCTCCTCAATGAGCTCCTTGAGTTTCAGAATATCCTCATCGCACTTACCCTCTTTTTCCATGATTTCGATTAATTTGGTTGCGGCGTCGAGTAATCTTAGTGGGCCGTAAAGTTTTGGTTCATCAATGCAGCCTCTAGCACTTGTGATTAAAAAGGCTAAGAGTTGAAAATGCTTGTCATTCAAAATGCTCTCCATACTCCTCAACGTGAACCACCTCCTTCAAAGGCCTCCTCTTCGGAGGTTTAGGCCAGAATTCAGGATAACCAAAACTCAAAATCAAAACCGGCTCAACAAACTCAGGAATGCCCAACAATTCTCTCAATGCAATTTTATTAAAAGACACTACAGGACAAGAACCAACTCCCAACGAGTAAGCAGCCAACATCATATTCTGAGCCGCCATCGAAACATCCATCAAAGCCATAGTTTCACCAAACTTACCCCCCCTCTCAGCACGCTTCTTATTAATACAACACACTACTAAAGCCGCAGGGTTTCCGAAAAGTCCCGGCGAAATCAACTTTATTTTTTCAATGTTCTCCCTCTTAGTGATTAGGATAAACTCCCAAGGCTGAATGTTACTCCCACTCGGCGCCCATATTCCAGCCTCAAGAATCCTGAAGAGGTGCTCTCTTGGAATTT
>JALVUT010000143.1 GCA_027035445.1 Thermococcus sp. | reverse complement strand
AAGATCGTCTTCTTCCCATATGCCTTGAGGACGTAGCGCAGCCCAAGTGAGGCGCCGCAGCCCTGACAGGCGGTATGTCCCGCGTAGAAATGCTCCTCCGCGGGGAGAGTCAGTTTCTTTTTAATACCCTCTGGAATCTCCATCTTTCTCACCTCTTAAGGTGGTACCAGTCCACCTCTACATCGGGCTCTCCCTTTTCGATTATGACCTTCATGTTCTCGGCGATCTTCCTAGCGTCGTTCACGGTAAAGTCCCTGCCCCCTAGCCCCACTATGTAGTTTTTCATCAGAGGCTTGGCGTCGGTGTTGTAGAGTGCCCCCTTTGACTCCGTGAAGAGTATGCCCTCCTGGCCGAAGGAGTAGTTCCTGTCGAGAACCGCTATGCCCTCAACCTCTCTAGCGAGCTCATAGAGCTCCTCGCTCGGGAACGGCCTAAACCACCGGACCTTGGCGGCGCCAACTTTATATCCCTCACCTCTTAGAACGTCAACGGCTTCCTTGACGGTTCCCATCAGTGATCCCAGTCCCATGAAAACGAAGTCTGCATCGTCCGTCCGGTAGAGCTCTATCATCCGATTGTAGTCCCTTCCAAAGCGCTCGCCAAACTCCTTACCGACCTCTTTAATGACTCTCTTGGCTTCCTCGTGGGCCTTTGCGAGCTTGTAGCGGAACTCGTAATAGTCGTTCGGGGTCGCTAGGGCTCCTATTGCCTTTGGGTTGTCGAAGTCGGTGAGGGTATAGAGCGCCTTCCTTGGCGGGAGGAACTCGTCGACGAGCTCCTGTGGGATCATTTCAACAACGTCGTAGGTGTGGCTCAGGATGAATGCGCTCTCGATGACCATGGCTGGGACATTAACGGTCTCGGCGACCTTGAAAGCCATGAGAACACCGTCGTAAACCTCCTGGTTGTTCTCGGCGTAGAACTGCATCCAGCCGGTGTCCCTCTGGGCGAGGCTGTCGGTCTGGTCGTCCCAGACGCTCCACGGCGGTGCCATAGCCCTGTTAACGTCGACCATAACTATTGGAAGTCTCGAACCGCTCGCCCAGTGGAGCATCTCATGCATCAAAGCCAATCCTTGGGCTGAAGTTGCCGTGAAGGTTCTCGCACCCGTGGCACTCGCCCCTATGCATGCGGCCATTGCCGAGTGCTCGCTCTCCACCGGGACGTACTGGAGGTTTTCAACCTCTCCATTGGCTATGAATTCGGATATCTTCTCGATGATGCTCGTCTGAGGTGTGATGGGATAAGCGGCAACAACCTCAACGCGGGCATCCTTTGCGGCGTATGCAGCCGCATAGTTGCCGCTTATAACCTTTTTAATTGGCTTGTAATCCATAACTAACACCTCATTTCTCCTCTTTTACCATGGTTATTGCCTTTGTCGGGCACTCGTTCGCGCATATCCCACAGCCCTTACAGTAGTCGTAGTCCACCGCGACGTAGCCGTCGTTTTTTATATAGATAGCAGGCTCCGGGCAGAACTTCCAGCAGATGTAGCACTTGACGCACTTCCCCTCGTCTATCACCGGTATAAAAGTCCTCCAGTCACCGGTAAAGTTGGACAAAGTGGTTCCTAGTGTTACCGGGGCTTCTGGATACTCATCCACACTTTTAAGGACGATTTTGGTTGCCCCTTCCTTCTTTCCACCAAACAGTGTGTTCAATTTTTCTCACCCCGTTTCACCAAGGATCAAAGGAAAGAGAATCAGAGCTCGTAAACTGTAGTCTTCTCGAAGGCTTCTGCGGCAGCCTTGGCGTTTTTCTCACCAAGGTTGCCTGAGAAGACGTCCTTTATGGCCGTCTGGACGTGTTCAAGGCTGACGATACCGGTGGTCTTTGCAACCGCACCGAGGATGGCGGTGTTAGTTATCGGAAGACCGAGCACCTCAAGGGCTATTCCGGTTGCATCAACGAGGGCGAGCCTGCCTGGTTTCTTCTTGAGCTTTTCGAGGACCTCTTCCCTGCTCTTCTCGGTGTTGATTATGACGACCCCACCGTCTTTGAGACCGGCGGTAACGTCAACGGTGTCGAGAAGTGATGGGTCGAGAACGACGACGATGTCAGGTTCGTAGATCTGGGTCTTTATCCTGATCTGCTTCTCGTCGATTCTGGTGAAGGCCGTAACCGGCGCCCCACGCCTTTCAACACCGAAGAAGGGGAATGCCTGGACGTATTTACCTTCTTTGAAGGCGGCTGATGCCAGTATGTTGGCGGCAGTAACTGCACCCTGTCCACCTCTACCGTGAAAACGAATCTCCATCATCTTTCCTGCCTCCTCAAATTTGTCAAAACTTATTCACCCGTTGCATTTATTTAGGTTTCGGTATGGGGTCAGAAGACTTTTGACAGGTGTCTTTGAGTATAGATGAACTTGATGGACCTTTAATGACTGGAAAAAGCCATTAATTCCCGAAAAAAGTTCGATAATCCACCTTTCGATATTCGTGCAATCGGGCTTTCTCAGGGGTATGTGAGGTTTTAAATGTACATTTGATCCGTGATCACTGGTAATGGTCTTCAGAACGGGTCTTGTTTAGGGGTCTTATTCTAACCCCAAGTCTCGTGAGTTCTTTTATCATCCCACTTTGGATGTATGAATCTATGAGAGTTTCCTCGCCGTAGGATATCTCCAGCACCTCACCTATAGAGTTCAGGAGCGACATCACCTGTGGCACCTTCTCCGGCTCTTTTATGGACACACGGAAGAGTCTGTACTTTGGCAGAGTGAGGACGACGTTTTCAAGTACCTCATAGAGCTCTCCAAGCTGGCCGAGCTTTGCCGAGACTGGGATCACGGCCATTACATTGGTACCAAGTTCCTCCGCCGTTTCCTCTATCCTCTCCCGCTTATCCGCAACGTCCTCCTCCCCGGTTAAATCACACTTGGTGAGTACTATGAGAATGGGCTTGTCGAGGGTCTTTAGCTCCCTGAGGACGTTTACGGATGCCCG
>JALVUT010000142.1 GCA_027035445.1 Thermococcus sp. | reverse complement strand
GTTTCTAAACAAGTAGTTTCTCGATGATGCGGCGGCTCCATTCCCGGCATTTTCTTAGGGCTTCTTTGTCTGGTCTTCTTATCCAGCCGCTGAAAGCGGTGGATTCTATTATTTTGCCCCTGACGTGCTTTATGACTTGGCCTAAGTACCACCCGACGATCCTATCCCTTATCGGTGAGGGTATCTTCCTGCTTGCCATGAAGCACGTAATGTACACGGCGACCCTCCGGCCCTCCAAGCCATTATTCCCGTCTATGAACTCGATGACCGTTCTCATGGGGCGCTCAAAGTATATCGGCGTCCCAAGCACGACTAGGCCGCAATCCCCAAGATCGGGCTGCTCCCCCGACACCCTGTACACGGCCGTATCAAGGCCTGCACACCTCATCTCGGAGCCAATGCACTCGGCAATAGCGGCCGTGGCGCCCCCTTCATGCCTCGAGTCATAGACTATGCAAACCCTCAAGTACCAGCGACACCCCGCACATAATAAGTAGACGCTACACGCTAATGTCTGTTCTCCGAGAAACATAGTCGTAGTGGATCCCCGGACCAGTAGCTGGTCTTCGAACCATTGTGGAATCCGTTTTTCAGCCGCCCCGCCACGGTGTGGGTGTTCACCAGTATATGTGGGGCTGAAAAACACTGTATCGCGGGATGATCGGTGCGGGTACGGCGTGGTGCCTGGTCGAAAGCTTTATCGGTTCATGTATACGAGTCGTATACGGTGGTTTGATTGAGTGTTGTTATTAGTGTTCGCGTGCCGAGATGGGTTAAGGCTACCAGCTGGACATAATGTTACTAGGGATATTGTTGCTTCGTGGAACCTAGCTCTAAGGGGATTAAAACTCTATACCCGAGATGTGGGGAGTCGTTGTTTCGTGGACTCCCTGAAAGCCCCTGATGGAGATGAAACCCCGAACCCGATGAAGGGGAGGCCCGTGTAGATTTCCAAAGTTTCGAAAATACCCTAAATACCATGCACGGGCAACCAAAATGCGCCAAAATACGATATCCAGGTATACAGCCTAGGCCTGTTCCTCAAAATAATAATGTAAAATATGTTCCGCCGGCAAGAAACTTGGGATAAGAACGACTGCGTGCTGATCTTCAGGGCTTGAAGATCCCCGGGTCCATGTAGCCAACGGCTTGGCCTCGGGGTGCTCTTGACCATACCACTCGAGTCTAGCACTATCTTTTCTAACGCCTTACTCTCCCCGCACAGGTTCGTATTAATGCTCGACCCATATCCTCAGCCTAAGAAATGGCATTAGTGTTTAAGGCAAACATTGATCTAAGACCTGTATCAGGATACATGCGTATATAGTGCCAGTGCTTATTTAGTGGTGTGGAAAAAGGATATTATATTTAGTCTGAGTGTGTGGGCTTAATTCTTTTGAACAATCAACCTACATATAGTCCCATATACCCTCTCCTTTGTAGTTGTAGACTATGGATTTGTAAGCGGTAACGTACTCCACGCTGTAACCTATGCCCTCCCTGCCTATGCCTGAGTCTTTTCTTCCTCCAAACGGGTAATATCCTATACCGTGTCTTGGGTATTCATTGATGTAGATCGCTCCTACCTCAAGGTATCTGATCAGTCTCCTGATCTTACTGATGTCTTTCCCGAAGATTGCGGCATCTAGACCGTATCTCCGACCATTGGCTAGCTCTATGGCTTCGTCAATGTTACTCACCTTCATCATGATCGCTACTGGGGCGAAGATCTCCTCCTTATACAGGGTTAGTTCCCTAAGTACCTCCTTGCTCGGGGCCTCGAGAAGTGTTGGTTCAACGTAGGTGGGCCCCAGCCTCTTCCCGCCGTAAAGGAGTTTGCAGCCCTTATCGGTGGCTTCCTTAACCGCCTCAAGCATTTCGTCGATGGTTCTCGGATCTATTAATGGGCCCATTACGGTGTCCTCCTTGCGTGGGTCGCCTACCTTAATCTTTGAGAGTTTCTCAACGATCCTCGCTTTCAGCGCCTCGTAGATTCCTTTCTCAGCGAGCACTAGTTTTATGGCATCACATCTTTGACCGCTATATCCCACAATACCCGCCACGATCTTCTCTGCCGTCACCTCAGGGTCGGCGTCATTGAGCACTATGGCAGGATCCCCTCCGCCCAGCTCCATGACGTACTGCTTGATCCCCGCCTGCCTCAGTACCTTGAGCCCTGTCTCGGTGCTCCCGGTTAGGCTTATTACCCCTATTCTTGGGTCGGCCACGAGATTGCCTGATTCCCTGCCAGGCATTGTCACCACTGCTAGTCCTTCCTTCGGGAACCCTGCAGCCTCTGCTATGCGGGCAAAGATTATTGAGGGTAGGGGATCAGCCGATGGTGGCTTGATGATAACGGCGTTCCCGGCGACGACGCTGTAGACGAACTTGTTAATAGTGTCGAATAACGGGTAGTTAAAGGGAATCACTGCGAGCACAATGCCGTAGGGCTCTCTCCTGATTATAGCCTCACTTTCTAGGGTATGGGAGCTCCAGTCGCCGGGTATGTAGTCCCCAACCAACCTACGGGTGTCCATTACCGCCATCCTTAGCCTGTCAATGCATGCTCTAACCTCGCCCTCTGCTTGTCTCTTGGTCTTGCCAGCGTTAAGCATGAGTACTTCCACGAAATCCTCCTTAACATCCTCCATGAAGTCAGCAATTCTGGAGAGTATCCTTAACCTTTTACTGCCCGGAGTATCCCTGACCGCCCACCTTCCCCTCTTGTGCATCTTATCTAGCACGGGCTCCACGTCGCTCCATGAGAGCCTAGGAACCCTCGCAATCACGCTCGAGTCTATGGGGCTACGCACAACTATGTTCTCATCCTTCCATACCCACTTCCCCGCCAAGTATGTCCTGAAGTTCAGAGCCCCGTCAGAACCCTTCGTAATAACTTCCTCCAGTAAGGTGCTCCTAATACTTAGTTTCACGGGCTCCACACTATGCGCC